>JANYFO010000481.1 GCA_025362635.1 Gemmatimonadaceae bacterium
CGCGGATCACCGCTGCCGAGTCCCTGCGATACGAAACGATACGGAAATGGTCCCGACTGATCCGTAAGCCATCGATTGAGCGTAAGCTTCTCGTCATCCACGCTCTTCGCGCTGATCAATCGATAGCCCCAGTTAATCGCAAACTCATCGAACGGTCCGAGCCGTCGAATAAAATCTTTCGTCTTCAGTCCATCAGTCGGCTGCGCGACATAATTCTGTCGCGCGTAATCCATAATAGTCGCGCTAACGCCGTACTTACTCGTGAACGTTGGACTTCGCAGTGAGTCGGTTGGAAACGATGCCGACGCCATCATGTTGTGCTGCAGGCCGAGCGCGTGACCAACCTCGTGCGTGATCACTTGACGCATGGTTTCGCCCATCAGTTCTTCCGGGATATCGAGCGAACGCGCAGCAGGATTGGACGCACCAGTTTCCATGATCAACCAATTGCGATACGAACGCATGTGGTTGTGATACCAGGTGATCTCACTGTTGATAATTTCGCCTGAACGCGGATCATGCGTGTGCGGACCCGTTGCGTTACGCACCAAACTCGCGGCCCACCGCACCATCGAATATCGAGCGTCATCCGGATCAAAATCAGGGTCCTGCGCCTTCGTTGGCGCATCCTTGGCAATGATGGCGTTCTTAAACCCGGCCTTCTCAAAAACCTTTTGCCAATTCTCGACGCCTTCCTTGACGTAGCGCTTCCACTTCAGTGGCGTTCCGGCATCGATGTAATAAACAATTGGTTTGACAGGCTCCACCAACTCGCCGCGCGCATAGGCGGCTGGATCTTTCGGCTCCAAGCGCCAGCGCGTGATAAACTCTTGCGATGCCGCCTTTTGTTCGTCGAGGCCATAGTTCACGCGATTAATCGAAAAAAAGCCGACACGCGCATCAGCGTTGCGTGAACGCATCGGCACCTTTGGCAGCAGGACCATCGACTGGCGCGTTTCCATCGTGACGGTCGCACCATTGCGATCATCGGGCGGTGTGGCGGCATCAAACGTTTGTACCTGTCGCACCTCGATATTGAGTGGGAAACCACGCACACCGCTGATGTAGCTGCGCGCGGGATCATAGCGACGCACTCCGTACGTGCGTCGCTGGTCGGCACTCAGTCCAGACGTGGCCGGATTGTCTGCCGAGAAAAAATCTGTTACGTCAATCACGTACGACGTGCTGTCGCTCGAAAACGCGGCGATGGGAAAGGCGCCGAGTATCGGAGCGTAATTGTTTTGCGCGACGCTTTTTGCGATCGGCAATGAATCATCAGCGACCGCATCTGTGCTGATGCTCTTCAACAGCACACGCTCGGCGACGCGCTCCCAGCGAATCATGCGCTCATTCAACGAGCTGCCAGCGCTCTGAAAGCCGCCGGCACCGGCCGGTACGCCCGCAACGCGCGTGACCATGAGAAAGTCACGCCCAATCAGCGAGTCTGGCACTTCGAAGAAGTATCGATCATCCACGCGGTGCACTGTGATGCCACCGCGTTCTGTTCGTGCGCGTGAGGTGATCACTTGCGCATACGGTCGTGGTGCGCGCCGAACGGCCGCATTTTGCCCGCTCTCCGCGACAACTGGCGGTGCCACCGGTGGCGATGTCACGGGTGGCGTTTGCGCTGCTGCCGTGCGCGCCGTAATAGCGCACAGGGCCACGGCAAGGAGGTTCGTTCGGCGCGTACTCATCTACTGACCCTTCGTCCGCTTGCCCCACGTTGGCGGCGCTGGCTCACGTTTTGCGCGATCCGACGGCTTCGCCTTCAACAGTCGCATGCCTTCCTGAATGGCGCGATCCAACTGCGCATCACGACCGGCCATCATGTCCTTCGGCCAGTTTTCTACTTCGATGTCTGGCGCGACGCCTTCGTTTTCTACAGCCCACTTATCGTCGCGTGCAAAGAATCCAAATCGGGGTGCGATCATGGAGCCGCCATCGACAAAGTTTGGCGTGTCCGTTGTTGCAACAAGACCGCCCCATGTGCGCATACCAACAAGTGTACCGAGCTTCCGCCGCTTGAACATGTACGGCATTAAGTCGCCACCCGAGCCGGCCATTTCGTTGATGATCATCACCTTCGGTCCCCAAATGCCGTTCGCGGGGCTCGTGAACGGCACGCGATCACCGACGGGATTGTTGAAGTACCCATCGTAGTCGCGGCCGAGCATATCAACGATGTAATCGGCTGCTGATCCACCGCCATTGTAACGCTCGTCCACCACCACACCTTCGCGATCCTGCTGCGCGAAATAGTAGCGATTGAAGCTCGTGAAGCCCGGTTGGCCGGTGTTCGGCACGTACACATAGGCGAGCTTCCCACCGCTTAGTGAGTCGACGTGACGGCGGTTGGCCTCAACCCATGCACGTGTGCGCAAGCCTTGCTCGTTGGCAATTGGCAGCACTGTGATCTGTCGTGCACCGTCCATCACAGGTCGCGCGTTGACGGTGAGCACCGTTTGCCGATTGGCCGTGCCATCCAGCAGCCGATATATGTTGTCCGGCGCGCGGAGTTCGATGCCGTTAATGGCCAGGATGTAGTCGCCATTACTCACGTTCACGCCCGGCGTTGCAAGCGGTGCACGCAATTCGGGATTCCAGCTTTCGCTTTCGAAGATGCGCGTGATGCGATACCGACCGGCGTCAACGGCAAGATCGGCGCCGAGGAGGCCGGCCGTGGATGGCGGCGGATCAATACCCATGTCGCCACCACGCACGTAGGAATGCCCGATGGAAATTTCCGCGCCCATCATGTCCATCAAATAATTCAGATCCGCGCGATGATTCACCGACGCGAGCAACGGCTCGTACATCGCACGATCGGCCGCCCAATCGGTGCCGTGCATGTTCGGCACATACAGGTTGTTGCGCTCGTTGCGCCAGCCTTCCGCAAAAATCTGTTTGAATTCAGCTTTCGGATCGATGTACGCGCGTAATGTCGCGGTCAGTTTTCCGGCAGCTGGAAGTGGTACCGTTTTATCTGCATCCACGAGAAACAATCCACCCTGCGCGCCGACAGTGCGATACAACAACTTGTGCCCGTCGCCACTGACCACGAATTGTGCAACGCCTTGCATGAACGGCGCGGCGCGGCGTGAGCGGAGTTCGTAACGATGTAACGTGTTTGCGCCGCCTGCTGCCGCGCGATCATTTGTGCCCGACGCTGGGACAGGTTCCAAAAAGAACACCGTGCCAGCAGAACCAGCGCGCAACGACGTGTAGTTACGCAACGCCACATCCTGCACGGCAATGATGCGCTGTTGCACACCGTCAAAATCAATGCGTGTGACACGGCGCGCGTTGCGCGCGGCAGCAGTGTCGGATGATGCGGCCGAGTCATTCACCGCGCGCCGAACAACGGTCGCGCTTTCGTCGTCGCTTTCCGGCAGCAACGGTGATGGCTCATTCTTCGCGAGCACCATCAAATACAGCGCTTTGGTGACTGGATGATCGTACGCCGACATATCCAGCAACGACGAGTTCAATCCAATGGTGGTTGACGCGAAGAACCATAAATACTTGCCGCTCGCATCCCACGTGGGCATCGTCGCGTCAGCAAGTCCGTCCGTAATTTGCTTCTTCTCTCCAGTCTGCGTATCGAACACATAAATCACCCGCATCAGCGACGGCAGATGCTTTGCGTAGGCAAGCCACCGTCCGTCCGGACTCCACGCGGGCACGATAGAACGTTCAGCGTTGAAGTGCTGATCTGCATCGGCCAACGTTGTTTTGCCCGTCGACAGATCCACAATCCAAATGCGAAAACGCGAGTCTTGATACGCAATGCGACGTCCATCCGGACTCCACGCGGGCGCATACGGCCGACTCGGTTCTGGTAACGCAATTTCGCGCGGCGCAACGAGACCTTCCTGCGGTGCGATGTACAGCGCGTACTCGCCGGACTTGTCGCTGAAGTACGCAATCGACTTGCCATCGGGCGCCCACATCGGCGCGATCTCGGCCGATCCACTTGTGGCCGTGATGTTTCGCACGTCGCCCTTTTCGGCGGGTACCGTGAAAATCTCGCCGCGTGCTTCGACCGCTGCGCGTTTACCGGTCGGCGACAGTGCGAGCGTTGTCACGCGTGA
>JANYFO010000033.1 GCA_025362635.1 Gemmatimonadaceae bacterium
TGACCTGCGTGACATCAATTTCGGCTGCCCCGTGAAAAAAGTGGTGCGTCGCAACGGTGGTTCCGGCTGTTTGCGCGACCTTGATTTGGTGCAGGAAATTTTGCGTGCGGTGTCAAAGGCGACGCCGTTGCCGGTTACATGTAAAATTCGCAGCGGGTGGAGCGAAGAAATGCGCGATCCCGTCGGCATTGCATTGCGATGCCAGGATGCCGGCGCTCGCGTATTGGCGCTGCATGCGCGAAGCCGAACCCAGATGTACACGGGCATGGCAAATTGGGATGAGATCGCAGCAGTCACAGCGGCGCTCGACATTCCGGTGCTCGGCAACGGGGATATCAAGACCGCGCTCGACGCGAAACGCATGCGAGATCACACCCAGTGTGATGGGATCATGATCGGCCGCGGTTCGTATGGGCAACCGTGGATATTCCGTCAAACACGCGCGCTGCTGAATGGCGACCCATTGCCGGAAACGCCGCCCGTGGCGGAGCGCTTTGCGGTTGCGTTGGATCATGCGCGTATGGTGCAGCAATATGAGGTCGACCCGATTGGCGCGGCCTTAGAATTTCGGAAACACTTGGGTTGGTATGTGAAGGGACTTCCGAATTCGGCAGATTTGCGAAAATTGTTGCATCAAGTGAGAGATTTTGCGGAGGTCGAGCAAATTTTTTCGGTATATCTTGAGAATTACGAGATGCATCGGGAGCGGGCGGCGGCGGAGAACAGGGATTGGGTTGCGGGAACTTCCGTTGACAGTTTACAGTACCTGTAAGAGATAAAGCTGGTGGTGGTGTGTAGGCCAGTCGCGGGGTCTGGCGATGCAGCGACTTGGTAGCGGTTGCAGTTGGGGGGTGACTGGCTTCGACGGGGTTGGTGAAGCTTTGGTTGCGTGCTCAGGTCCTCGAGAACCTGGCTAAACACTCGGGAAAATCACAATCGCCAACAATAACCTGGCGCTCGCCGCGTAACTTTCGAGTTACGTAGGCGTCTGCCCGACATGAAGCCCGCCCGGGGCGGCGTGACGGGTATCGAAAATCTGGGCTAGTCCTGCGGTGTGTCGGCCGCAGCGGGGCGAAAACTTAGTCGACTTGTTCGGCCGTGGGCTTCCTGTTGGCCAGCGGACGGAGACCTCAATCAATGGGATACGCACGTAGACGCTGAAGTCGATCTAGTTTCGGACAGGGGTTCGATTCCCCTCACCTCCACTAGTTAGACAAAACGCCCCGCCGAGAAATCGACGGGGCGTTTGCGTTGTAATGGTGGTGTGCGTCACGCGTCCGCTAGTGCCGCATGCGCCGCCGCAAGCCGAGCAATCGGCACTCGATATGGGGAACAGGAGACGTAATCCATGCCGACCTGATGACAGAAGGCGACCGACTGCGGTTCACCGCCATGCTCACCACAAATGCCCACCTTCAGACCGGGGCGCGCTTCACGGCCGTCGCGCACGGCCCACTTGATCAACTTACCGACGCCTCGCGTATCGAGTACTTGGAAAGGATCGTCAACAAAAATTCCTTGCTCGAGGTATTGCGGAAGAAAACGCGCCGCATCATCGCGACTTAAGCCGTACGTTGTTTGTGTGAGATCATTCGTGCCGAACGAAAAGAAATCTGCGTCGACCGCAATTTCGTCGGCTAACAGCGCAGCGCGCGGTAACTCGATCATGGTCCCAATGAGGTATGGAATGCGTTCACCCATCGCATCCATAACCACTTCGGCGGCGCGTTCAATTACCGCACGTTGATGACGCAGCTCCGATACGTCCGACACTAAGGGGACCATAATTTCTGGATGGACATCAAAGCCACGACGCGTGGCCTTTACCGCTGCCTCAAAGATCGCGCGAGCCTGCATATCCGTGATCTCTGGATAGACGATGCCGAGCCGACAGCCGCGATGCCCGAGCATGGGATTGGTTTCACGCAAATTCTCGACGACGCGTCCGAGCTCGGCGCGCGTGAAACCTAGCGATTTGGCCAACATGGTTGACTCTTCACCGCCATGCGGCAAAAACTCGTGTAACGGCGGATCGAGCAATCGAATGGTGACGGGCAGACCGTCCATTGCTTCAAAAATCCCTTCGAAATCACCGCGTTGCATCGGCAGAAGTTTTTCAAGCGCACGTCGGCGACCGTTCAAATCACGTGCAACGATCATCTCGCGCATCGCAAGAATGCGTTCGCCCTCAAAAAACATGTGTTCGGTGCGACACAAGCCAATCCCTTCCGCACCGAAGTTTCGCGCCACGCGTGCGTCGCGCGGTGTGTCCGCATTCGCGCGCACACGCAATCGTCGATACGTGTCAGACCACGTCATCAATCGTGCGAAGGATTGATAGGTGGGCGAGTCTTTCGCATTCAGCACACCGGCATTGACGCGCATGACCTCACTCGGCACCATCGGGAGTTCGCCAAGAAATATGCGACCAGTGGAACCGTCCAGTGTAATCCAATCGCCTTCGTTCACGATGACGTCGCCAACGGTGAGCCGTCGATGCTCATGCGAAATCTCAAGCGCTGTGCAGCCAACGATCGCACATTTTCCCATACCACGCGCGACGACCGCCGCGTGACTGGTCATGCCGCCGCGCGCCGTGAGGATTGCACGCGCCGCGACCATGCCATGAAAATCTTCCGGTGTGGTTTCGTCGCGCACCAGAATGACTAACTCCCCTTTCGCTGCGCGCTGTTCGGCGGCATCGGGATCGAACACCGCGATACCGCTGGCGGCCCCGGGACTCGCTGGCAACCCGGTGGCAATGGCCGTTGCACGAACGGACGGACTGATCACGCGATGCAATAGCTGGTCAAGCTGCGCGGGTTGTAAGCGGCGCACAGCGTCCTGCTGATCGATGAGTCCTTCATCCACCATGTCCGTTGCAATGCGCAGCGCTGCCGCCGTCGTGCGCTTCCCAGTTCGCGTTTGCAGCAGATAGAGCGTGCCGCGTTCGACGGTGAACTCGATATCCTGCATATCGCGAAAATGTCGCTCGAGCAGATCCTGTGTTTCCATCAATTGCGTGTACGCGGCGGGGAGATGCTGCGCCATTTCATCAATGTGCAACGGTGTGCGAATGCCAGCCACAACATCCTCGCCCTGCGCATTGACTAAGAACTCGCCGTAGAAACGGCGTTCGCCCGTGGAGGGATCACGCGTGAATGCCACACCCGTACCGGAATCATCACCCATGTTACCAAAGACCATGGACACGATATTCACCGCAGTGCCGAGCGTGTGCGAAATGCCGTTTACACGACGATAGTCGATTGCCTTTTTTAACGTCCATGAACGCCAGACCGCTTCGATTGCTCCCCAAAGCTGCGCGCGCGGATCCATTGGGAAATCGGCACCCGTGACGCGTCGAATTAATTGTTTGTATTCCTGCACAAGCGCTCGCAATGCATCCGCGCTCAGTTCGGCGTCCGTCGTCACACTTTGCGTGATGCGCTTCGTACTAAGCAATTGCTCGAACGAGTGCATGGGGACCTCGAGCACCACGTCTGCGTACATCTGTAAAAAGCGACGATACGAATCGAACGCGAAGCGCGGATTGTCGCTGGCTGCCGCGAGTCCCGCCACCGTCTCGTCATTCAGCCCAAGATTTAAAATGGTTTCCATCATCCCGGGCATCGACACGGCGGCACCAGAACGCACGGACACGAGCAGCGGATTTTTGGCGTCGCCAAAAACTTTTCCGCTGGCTAATTCGAGCTGCGCTAGCGCGGCCATGACTTCTTCGCGCAATGCGGGCGCAATTTGTCGATCCTGCAAGTACGTCACGCACTGCGCGGTCGTAATGGTAAATCCTGGCGGGACTGGCACACCAAGATTCGTCATCTCCGCGAGGTTAGCCCCTTTGCCGCCGAGCGTTGTTTTCATCTCGCGTGTACCGTCGGCCGTACCGTTGCCAAACGAGTAAACATTGCGCGTCACGACTGACCTCCTGCTGTGCGCGTGAGATTTATGTTAAGCCACACCGGCCGGAATGCCGATGGGTTGGCCGACGGTAATGCCTGCACGAAGCAACTCTGGCTCGGAAGGGGTCGCTGTAGGATAGCGACCGGAAAAACATGCGTGACAATATCCGCCAGGGCCACCGGGCATCGGCGACAGCATGCCTTCGAGCGAGAGGTAGCCCAGGGTGTCAACGCCGAGATGATGTACAAGTTCCTCGTGTGACATCGTCGCCGCGATTAGTTCTTCACGGCGAGGTGTATCGATGCCGTAATAACACGGACTGATGATTGGCGCACTACTTACGCGCATATGCACCTCACGTGCACCGGCCGCACGCACAAGGGAGACGAGACCGCGGGTGGTTGTTCCACGCACAATCGAATCGTCCACCATGACGACGCTCTTACCGTCCAGCAACTCGCGCACCGGATTGTACTTCACTTTTACTTTTGCATCGCGACCGGCTTGCGTGGGTTGAATGAAGGTGCGTCCGATGTAGTGGTTGCGAATGAGCGCGAGTTCGTACGGTATGCCCGAAATATCCGCGAAACCGAGGGCCGCAGAGTTACTTGAATCGGGAACCGCAAAAACCACCTCTGCGCCCGGTGCCGGACATTCAATGGCGAGTTGCCGACCAAGCGCGCGACGTGATTTATCTACCGAGCCATTGAAGACCTTGCTGTCCGGACGCGCGAAATACACATGTTCAAACACGCAGCGATGGATGGTCGCCGATGCGACGCCTTGTGTAGAGCGGAGTCCGTGCGTGTCAACGGCAATGATTTCGCCGGGCTCGACTTCGCGGTCAAGCGTGGCACCGACAATGTCCAACGCGCATGTCTCGGACGCGAATACCCAACTTTCGCCGAGGCGGCCAATCACCAATGGACGCCATCCGTGCGGATCACGCGCGACGATGACGGTATCGTCGATCACAATCAACAAACAGTATGCCCCCTCGACGCCAACGAGTGCTTCCGCGACGCGAGCTTCGGGGGTGAGCCCGTGCGCGCGTGCGATGCGATGGACGATAACTTCGGAATCCATGGTAGACGCGAAGATGGCCCCTTCATCTTCGAGTTCGCGACGTAGTTCGGTGGCGTTCGTCAGATTGCCGTTGTGTGCGAGCGCGATATGACCGCGTCGCACGCGCGCCAAAATCGGCTGCGCATTTTCAATCGCCGAACCACCGGCCGTGCTATACCGCGTGTGCCCGACTCCGATCGACCCACGCAGCTCCTTCATCTCCTCGTCGCCAAACCCTTCTGACACAAGTCCCATCGCGCGACTGATGCGCGCACGACCTGCGCTATCTACCGCAACAATGCCCGCAGACTCTTGTCCGCGATGCTGCAAGGAATAGAGGCCAAGTTGCGTGAGCGCTGCCGCGTCACGATGACCGTACACACCGAAAATGCCACACATGGGAAAACTCCCGATCAGTCGTTGGAAGGAGCGTGCGACGAACTCACCGCATGTTCCGCGGGTGACTCGCCATCCATCGCTACCGGAATCGCTTGGTGAAATGCCTGCGCGAGCCAATCAATTGGCGCCGCGAACGACTCATCGCCGATGGTAAAGCGCGCCCCGTCACTGGCGTTGCTCACGGAACCAATCACGCGCGCCGACACACCATGGCGCGCCGCGACCGCAAGGATTGCGTCCGGTTGCGCGGAGGAAAGCACCGCACGACCGTGCGCTTCGCCAAACAGCACGGCCCGATGCGGAAGCGATGCCCACGCCGAGAGATCAACGGCAAATCCAAACATCGCATCGGGTTCGGAGATTGCGCACTCCGCGAGTGCAACTGCTAAGCCGCCGTCGCTGCAGTCGTGCGCCGAGCGAACATATCCGTGACGAATGGATTCAAGGATCGTTTCGATGAGCTGACGTTCTGCGACGGGGTTGCACACCGGTGGTTCGCCAATTGTCAGCCCGTGAATTGCGAGCAGATATTCGCTCGCGCCAAGTGCCGCAGTGGGTTCGCCCAACAGAACAATCGCGTCGTCGAGCTGTTGAAATGTTGATGGTGTGACGTGCGCGAGCGACTCGATGAGCCCAACCATGCCGATCGTGGGCGTGGGATGAATCGCGCCGCGCGGATTCTCGTTGTACAGCGAGACGTTACCGCCGGTGACCGGCGTTTGCAGCACGGTGCATGCTTCACCGATTCCCGCAATCGCCTCACTCAGCTGAAAATACACGTCCGGCTTTTTGGGATTGCCAAAGTTGAGATTGTTGGTGATCGCCATTGGACGAGCGCCGGTGCAGGCCACGTTGCGCGCGGCTTCACACACGGCCGCACGACCGCCGTTCCGCGGCGACAGCGCCACGTGGCGCCCGTTGCCGTCAATACACAGGGCGAGCGCCTTGTCGGTGCCACGCAGGCGCACCACGGCCGCGTCGCTGCCAGGTCCACGTACGGTACTCGTGCGCACCGTGGAATCGTATTGTCGCCATACCCATGCTTTGCTGGCGATTGTCGGCGATGCCAGCAGGCGCTCTAACGTCCAACCGAGATCACGCTCCTCAGCCAACGGCTGCACGTCGAGTGGATCGCGCGCGCGCGCTGCCTGTATCGCCTCACTCTCCCGACCGTCGATGATGTATTGCGGACACTCCGTCACCAAGCGAGAGCCTGGAAACTCTGCAACGATCACGTCGCCTTCCGTGACCCGATAAACGGGTTCGGCAATGACCTCACCGATCACTGCGGACTCAAGATCCCACTTATTTAGAATGGCATGCACGTCGGCTTCATGGCCCTTTTTTGCCACAACCAACATGCGCTCCTGCGATTCCGACAACAAAATTTCGTACGGCGTCATTCCAGCTTCACGCACCGGGACTTTGGTGACATCGATGGTCACGCCGACATCGCCGCGTTCCGCCATCTCTGCCGACGACGACGTGAGCCCCGCAGCGCCCATGTCTTGAATCGCGACAATGTGCCCGCTGCGAATGAGCTCCAGCGACGCTTCCAGCAAAAGCTTTTCCGTAAACGGATCGCCCACTTGCACCATCGGACGCTTCGACTCACTCAACGCCGACAAATCTTCGGACGCGAAGGAAGCACCATGAATCCCGTCTCGTCCGGTACGTGCACCGACGGCCATGATCGGATTGCCAACGCCCGAGGCCACCGCGCGAATGAGTTCGTCCTCGCGCATGAGTCCAACGCACATCGCATTCACCAACGGATTGCCTTCGTACGACGGATCGAAGACCACCTCACCGCCAACCGTTGGGACGCCGATGCAGTTGCCGTAGTCACCAATCCCTTTGACCACGCCGGCAAACAACCAACGAACGCGGCCTGAGGTGAGGGGCCCGAAACGCAATGAGTTCAAGAGCGCGATGGGGCGCGCGCCCATCGTGAAGACATCCCGCAAAATACCGCCAACGCCCGTCGCGGCGCCTTGGTACGGCTCGATCGCCGACGGATGGTTGTGCGACTCAATCTTGAACGCGACAGCCAGTCCGTCGCCGACGGAGATCACGCCGGCATTTTCGCCCGGACCTTGCAAAACCCACGGCGCCGTGGTGGGCAATGACTTGAGCAGCGGGCGAGAATGTTTGTACGAGCAATGCTCGCTCCACAGTGCACTCACGACGCCAAGTTCAGTGAACGTTGGGATGCGACCAAGCATGTTGATCAGCCGTGCGTACTCAAGCTCCGTGATCCCATGTTCGGCGACAAGCGCTGGTGTTATCACGGGATCGCCAACGCGCGGCAATACCGTACTCACGCGGCCACCACGGTTAGGAGCGACTCGAGCAATGACGCGAACAATGGCAACCCGTCGGTCGAACCGAGGGCGTGCTCCATTGCCCGCTCTGGATGCGGCATCATGCCCAACACGTTGCCCTTGGCGTTGATAATGCCCGCGATGTTACGCTGCGCACCGTTGGGATTGGCCGCCGCAGTTGGATCGCCGGCCGACGTGACGTAGCGAAACACCACTTGCCCCTCGCCTTCGATGCGTTCGAGCACATCGGCATCGGCGGTAAAACGCCCGTCCCCGTGCGCAATGGGCACGGTGAGCACCTGTCCGAGGTGATACTGCGACGTAAATCGTGTGGCAATATTTTCAACACGCAGTTGCACCGGCGCGCTGACAAAACGCAGGCCGTCGTTGCGCAATAGTGCACCGGGCAGCAGGCCCGCTTCGCACGCAATCTGAAACCCATTGCAGATGCCGAGCACTGGTCCGCCGCGCTTCGCGAAGGCGATGACTTCACGCATGATGGGACTAAAGCGCGCGATGGCACCCGGGCGTAGGTAGTCACCGTAACTGAAGCCCCCCGGCAGGATGATGACATCGGCACCGTGCAGATCATGCTCCTTGTGCCAGCAGAACACAGCTTGCTGTCCAAGAATGTCAGCGACGGCGTTGTAAGCATCTTCATCGCAGTTCGAACCGGGGAATCGAATCACACCTGCTTTCACGCGTGCTCCACTGACGCGATGTCGAAATCTTCTGTGACGGGATTGGCGAGTAGCTGCTCGCACATCGTTCGCGCATCAGCGCGCGCAGCGTCAGCAGAGACGGCCTCGACATCAAGCACAATGAAACGGCCCACACGAACGTCGGTCACCTGCGTGAATTCGAGCGAGTGCAGGGCATCCGCGACCGCCTTTCCTTGCGGATCGAGAATGCCACGGCGTGGCACGATGTGGAGCGCAATGCGAAATCTGGTCATGCGGTGGTATCCTCTGACGCAACGGGGCGGTCGGAAATAGTTCGAGATTGGCGGCGACGGCGACGGCGACGGCGGCGAGCGAGTGTGTCTTCATCGTCGTCATCATCAGTCGTCTCGTCATCACGTCCCGCTGGAAGCCGTTCCATTAGTCCTAAAAACACAGTGCGTCCAATACCGTACAACACGTAGGCCATCAGCGCCGGGAAGAAAAATTGCTTTGGCAAAAAAATCACGCCGACAAATGTGCCAATCACCAGGACCAACCCCAACAGACCCTTGAGTGATCGGAAGCCGACCGTTGGCACTTTCGCATATTGGACGCTACTGATCATCAACATGCCTAACCCGAGCATCACCCAACGTAACATTTGATGCCACGGTAGATCCGCAATCACCGTTTCGGTATACAACGATGTTTGACTAAACCAGTAGTACGTGGCCAGCGTCAATCCGGCGGCAGGGCTTGGTAATCCGACAAAATGTTTGATCGGCCGACCGGCTTGCTCGACATTAAAGCGCGCGAGTCGCATCACGGCACACGCGGTGAAAAAAAAGCAAAAGATCCAATCCCAGCGCGTTTCGTTGAGCGCCAAGAAATACATGATTAGTGCGGGCGCGGTGCCGAACGAAATGGCATCGACCAATGAATCGAGTTCCGAGCCGAACTTACTGCCTGAGTTTGTCGCTCGTGCAATACGCCCATCGAGCGTATCGGCGATCGCACCAAACACG
>JANYFO010000207.1 GCA_025362635.1 Gemmatimonadaceae bacterium
CCGCGCATCGCCTAGAAGCCGCGCTCTCCACCATCGCGAAAAAGCTGGGCCTTCGCGCGGAATTCTTCTCCACGCCCACCAGTATCATGGTGGGATTTGGCCAGTTGGTGGATCAACGCGTACATCTGCTGCGCGTCGATCCGGGCAAACCCAACCTTGGACATTTGTCTCGACTCTCCGACATCACGCGCGACGTGATGAGCGGTGACGTGGCGCCAGTGGATGGACTGCGACGCATTCGCCTACTGGATCTGGAGCCAGCGCGTTGGCCGCTGTGGTTGCAATTGATGGGCTATGTCTTGGTCTCCGCCGCCGTCGCCGTGTTCCTTCGTGTCCCCGTCGGCGATGTGTTGGTTGCGTCCATGCTCGGACTCGTGACCGGCCTCATCGCATTGTACGCCGCGCGCACAGAAGACTGGCGCAACGTCACCGAGCCACTCGCCGCATTTCTCGTCACGACACTCGCTTTCATCGTTGACGTCCTTGCGCACACCGATAGTGGCTATCTGACGTCGCTCGCGGGCCTGGTGATTATGCTGCCGGGACTGACGTTCACCGTGGCGCTTGCCGAACTCTCCACGCGCAACCTGACCTCGGGTACGGCGCGACTGAGCGGCGCGTTGGTGGTATTTCTTGGACTCGGTTTTGGACTCGCCCTCGGTGCCAAGCTCGGTACGTTTCTAGGGTTCGCCCTTCAGGACCTTGTGGGTTCGCATATGCTCGACTGGCTTTCGCGCGCACCTCTGCCGCTCTGGACAGAGTGGCTCGCGCTGCTCATCGCTCCCCTCGCATTTACAGTTCTGCTGAACGCCGAAGCGCGTGATGCAGGCCACATCGTAGTCGCGTGCGCCGCCGCGTACCTCACATCACGCTTCGCCGGCGCAAGTATGGGCGAAGAGCTCGGCGCATTTCTTGGCGCGTTTGTAGTGAGTGCCGGCAGCAATGTGTTAGCACGACAATTTCGACGCGCATCCATGGTCACAGTGGTGCCCGGCTTGCTCATTCTCGTACCCGGCAGCATTGGCTTCCGAAGCGTGACGTCGTTACTCGGTCAACAAGTGGAAGCTGGAGTGTCGACGGGCTTTCGTGTGCTAATTGTCGGCATTTCACTCGCGGCCGGATTGTTAGCGGGCGCCGCCGTGTACAGCGGTGACAGTCGACGCGAAGAGTAGTTCATAAAAAACCTACAACAACAGTCCGCGAATGCCGCGAATGGCTCCGTCTTCATTCGCGGCAAGCAGTTCGTTTTTCTCGATCCACACTACGCGTCTCGCGCCGCAACCGTTTTGCGAAATGCCGGTCGCGCCCACGACAATAACGCGATTGTCAACACCATACCAACCACGGTGCACGTCACCAACGACCAACGCAGTGACGTTTCATTGCCAAAGACTTTGTCGGTGAGTATCGCAACGGCGGTTGGCCCAAGCGCACCGGACAGAAGATTGACCACGAGCTGATACAGCGCACTGCCCTGCCCCCGCATGCGTGAGGGCATCGCTTCAGCAATCGCCGCATTTGCCGCCCCCCATGGAAGCGCCGCAAAGATATTCACAGGAATCAGGAGCGCTGCCGCGACGGTTGCCGACGGTACGATGGGATACAATGCGGCAAACACCAGCATGCCCACTGCGCCCACGATACCAACGCGAATCGGCGCATCGGTAATGCCCTTGGCGGCCCAGTGATCAGTGAGGCGGCCGCCTCCGAGGGTGCCGACAACACCGAAAATCATGGTCAGAATGCCTTGCACGGTGCCCGCATGTTGAATCGTCCATCCGTGCGTCCGAACAAAAAACGTCGCGAGCCACGCGCCGATGCCGTAGTTCACGGAGGCCGAACACGCAAAGCCGAGTGAGAGCCCGATAACAGTCCGCGCGTTGGCGCGAACATACGCGATGACCTCGTGCAGCGGAACACTGACAGTGGTCGTGCCGTGTAACTGCGGTCGCGCCGGTTCGCGCATCGTTAGCGCGAGCAGAGCGACCAACAGACCCGGCAACCCTACGATAAAAAAGATGGTCTGCCACGGTCGGACATCACCAACAATCGGCAACGTGACAAATCCCGGCGCATCAATGGCGCCGACAATCCACGCGCCGAGCGCGTAGCCAACGCCCGAGCCAAAAAATGTCCCGAGCATGTAAACGCTCATCGCGGTGCCGAGCCGACGTCGCGGAAACGCATCTGCGATGATCGACACCGCAGCTGGTCCTAGTGTGGCTTCACCAACGCCAACACCCACGCGCGCCGCGAATAGTTGTCCGAACGTACGCGCAACACCTGACGCGGCCGTCAGCACACTCCAGACTGCCGCACCGAGGGCAACGATCAGTGGTCGACGCCCACGATCGACCCAACGACCAATGGGGAGTCCAAGCACTGAGTAGAACACCACAAAACTCAGGCCCATCAGCAAACTGAGTTGCGTGTCTGTAACGTGCAAATCGCGCTTGATCGGTGTTACAAGAAGCGACAAAATTTGCCGATCCACCGATCCGGAGACGTTGGCGAGCGTTAGAATCGCGACCGCGTACCACGCATGCGCGAGCGTGAGCCCGCCGCGTGCATCATCGCTCTCTTTCATTGGCGCGTGATAAAAGTGAGGGTAGAAAGCAGTTTACGTTTTCCGGCGTGCTTCGTGGAGTGCAATGCCGCCACCGAGGTGACGTGTAACGCGCTGCACATGAAACCCTTCGCGCTCGAGCAACGCGCTGAACGCTTGCCAGCTCATGAAATGCTCGATGCTGCGCGCAATGTATCCGTAGACGATGGGATCCCGATGCCAGAGCCAACCAACCGCATTGCCCGCCATCGATAAATACCAGAGCAGCAATGCGCGCCACGGCGAAAACACGGGGCGATAAAAGTCGAGCGTCACTAACACACCACCGGGTCGCAATACGCGCGCCATTTCTTGCACTGCGCGTACCGCATCCGGCACATTGCGCACGCCGTACCCCACCATCACGACATCCATGCTGGCATCGGGGAGACCAAGCGCCGTCATGTCTCCGATTGTCGTACTCACACGCGCGGCAACATCGGCATCACGTGCGGCGTCAAGCAATCGCATGCCAGCAGCCACAATCATTTGCGCAGACGCATCGACCGCCGTCACGTGGACAGCGGGCAAAGCGCGCGCGACTGCGACCGCGAGATCCCCGGTGCCGCAGGCCAAGTCCAGCGCAGCGTGCGCGGACGCGGCGTTGCGCACGACGGCCGCGATTGCGTCGCGCTTCCAGGCCACGTCCATGCCAAAGGAAAACAATCGCGTGAACGCGTCATATCGCGGGGCGATCACATCGAACATCGGTGTGACGAACGCCTGCTTCAGCGCTGGATCCCGCAGATACATGTCGACGTCGAGCGATCCCAATCGCACCGGTAATGGTACCGTCGCTGGCTCGTTCGGGTATTGTTCTATCATGGCTCTCTCTCGCAGGTCATCCCGTACCTCTCTCCGAAGCGCCGCGCGCGGCGGTACCGTAACGTTGGGCAACCTGCTGCTCATCTGCTGCGCGTTCGGCATTAGCGTTGTCGCTGGCAAGCGCATGTTTGGTGTCACCGACGACGCGTTCACGCCAAATCTATTGAGCGGAGCAGCCGTTGTTGCCGGCACCGATACCGCGTCTGAGGCGCAGCCGACCGCCGAACAAGCCATCGGTGCGTTTCGTGTACGCAACTTGGCCGGCAAGGTCGTCCCGCTTATCACCAAAGGGGAGCCGGTCATTTTGATGATCAGCTCGCGAACGTGCGGCTGGTGCAAACGCGCGCTCAAAGACTTGGGCGAGCTCTCGGCGGGCCGCCCGCTTCCACGACTCAAGATGCTCACGCTTGAGGGTGCTGCTGACGGCATTCCGATGCTCGCAAAAGAGAATATTGTCGGCGCGCAGCTCGTTGGACCATTTGGCAGCTCCGATCAAGTTTTGCTCACATTTCGTTATCGCGGCACGCCAACCTTCATTGCCATCGATCGCAATGGCCGCGTCGTGCAAACCATGCCCGGCTATCCCATGCGCGAGGTGATGAAGCAGTGGTATGCAGTCATGGTGGGTGACGCAGAAGTCCCTGGATAGGGAAGAGGGACCGGCGCTCGCTCATCCCTACTCCCTACTCCCTATTCCCTACCCCTCCCCCTGTCCCAAACCACCAACACCGCGCATAGCACAATCGTCGTCGCCGAAATCGCGCACCACGGACAAAAACTTCGCAGCACAATAAATTCGCCGTACTTGAGACGCAGCGTGAACAATACCGCCGGCCAAATCATCCACTGCATCACCGTGTTCGGCCACGCCGCATTTTCGTACCGTGAGAACGTGCCGATCAACGCCGTCACAAAAAGCAAGGCATATCCCACCGTGCCGATAAGCGCGACGTCCACGCCCAAAAACCATCCGTAACGGCTCCCCTGCACGTACTCACAGCCACCGCTGCCCGTACAAATCAGTGAGCCAGTGATGCCAAGTTTCCACAGGTGCAGATAGAGCGCGACGATACCGGAAACGAGGCTCGCCATAGCAATGCCCATGCGTTGCGTCACAGAAAATCCAGTGCGAGGTCCGCGTGAATAACGACGCGCTACGGTGTGCAGCACGGCCACGTCGAATATGACCCAAATTCAACGGAAAGTGATGCG
>JANYFO010000059.1 GCA_025362635.1 Gemmatimonadaceae bacterium
GCCAAGAAGAAGAAAATTCGTCCGGCAACGGCCGAACCGTTGCTGCTCGGCATCACAAAGGCATCGTTGACGACGCAGTCGTTCGTCTCCGCGGCATCGTTCCAAGAGACCACACGCGTTCTTACCGACGCAGCAATTCGCGGATCGCGCGACAACCTGCTTGGTCTGAAAGAGAACATCATCATTGGTCACCTCATTCCTGCGGGTACCGGTATGTACCGGTATCACGAAGTGGATGTGGAGTCTGATGCGCTGCCAACACCGGAGCCAATCCCGGAAGCGTTGGAGCCAGTTTTTGAACCACTGATACCGGTATCGTTTGCCGAGTCGGTGCCATTCACGATGGGTGATGAGCCGTTGTAAGCTGATTTGTAGCGACGTAACGAGCGGGGCGGTGCCGAAAGGTGCCGCCCTGTTCGCTGTATGGGGCAAATGAACAAACGATTGATTGAGGGGCTGACGCTTGTCGCTGAACGGTGTGGTGTTCCCTATCACACTGAAATGTAAGTCACCAAAGCTCAGGAACATTCCATAGAAAGCGGATAATGACAAGCTACTTAGTCGTCATAATTCCGCTTCATTTTTTCAGGGCGCACACAATGAACGTCAGAATTATCTTACTTGAGTCGTTGGTCGCGACGTTTCTAGTTGGGTGTAAATCCGCCGAACTTTTTCACGTTGACGCTGAATCACCGAAGCAACGAGTGCAAGAAGCCAATTGGAATGCGCAGAACGCGGTAGCGAATGCTGGATGCGCTCTAGGCCTCCCAGACGGAGCCGGAGGATCGCGCGTAGTGATGGTTGAGCGGAACCGGCTTCCGTTTCAACTTCCAGTCGCGTCTCCATCAAAGCACACCGGCGTGATGCGGATGAAGGTCGCTCGTATTTTAATCCCGTTGAGTGCTCCTCGTGCACCGGCGCTGCTGGCGTGTCTTGTGTCCGCGAGTGGTCAAGACGCTTCCGTGCTGGCCAGCTTTGTCCGGAAAACGACGATAGATGATTGGGACAAACTCGCCTACAAAGCGGCCAGTGAAGGAACGGCGAGACCCTTAGATCTTGATCGCGCAGTCGCTGAAGTCCTGCTCGATTCCACTCTGAAGTCGAAATTCACAAAGACATCGCCGGCGGTCTTGGCTTTTCTGTGGGGCGGTGATCCGCAGCAGCTTCCCAAGATGACCGTAACGGCTAGTGGTAACGTTGTGGTATTCGATATGAATTCTGTCAGGCGTTTCTTCGGAAGCATCGGTGAACCGCAGGTCCTCACATGGGATATGCAGGTCGCGCAGCAGTAGTGGAGTCAGGATTGCAACGAATGGAATTCGCAGATGGACGCATGGGATGTCACAAAGGGTGTAGTGGCAGCGGGAGCGGACGAAGAAGCGAATGAGCTCGAGGCTCTTGCTGACGCAATTCAATCGGGCTTGGGTTCAAGTTCTTTGGAGTCGGTAGACGCCAGTTGCAAACCGACGAACGGCAAGAAGATGTGCATCGACTTCTTCATCATGAACTGCGCCATTATAATATTTGAGGGCGACTGCCGATCATTCAATAGCAATGCAGAGTACGAATCTTCGCGCGTCCAATTCTACATCAATCCGAACACGATGGGCTGGGAGGTTAAGTATAACTGCTCTTCAGTAGTCGTACCCAACCCTATGACAGGCGGCAACTGGGTGATGCACACATTCTGTGACTCAGCCCAAGTGTTCAATCCTAGTGAAGACGTCAAAATCACACAACCGGACGCAAATGGCTGGCGGTCCGCAGAATTGATATTTCGAAACAACGTCTGTTCTCGCAGAATGATCAATCTGTGTTTGCCGATTACAGCAAAGGTCACGTTTCGACCGAATACGGCGGCCCCTGGCGGTTACGAGCTGACGTTTGATCGCAGTGGATTTCCATCTATGGGAGTGTATACGCGGAACGCGGCGGATACTGGTTGGGACACCGTACAAGAGGACGCGCAAAAAACTCGCAACGGAGTGAGTGCCATTCGAGCGTTAGCGGGACAGATTCGATCAAAGGGCTACAACTATCCTCCGCCGGGTGTGCAACCTCCCGGCTGCTACAGGAGCTGAATATGCTTTCGTCTTTCATTCTCAAGCTGGGCATCGTAAGTCTCCATTTCGCTACTTTTGCAACGCCCACATCGTTCGCATTCGCGTCGACCTACGCGCAGCCGTGCCCGGTGGCAAAGGCAAAGCAATCTGATTGGGTGCGTCACGAAAGTGCAGAATTTGGGGTCGCGATATCTGGGCCTTCGTTTTTTGAACAAGTCGACTGGGCCAGCCGTTCAGACCCAACCTCTCCTTTGTTTTCGTTGTGGAAAAATGCCGCCACGACAGTGGAAATTGTGAGTCCAACGGATCGAAGAGCCGTGAACAGTGGACTCGTCAAAGGAGCCTCGTGCGTTTTAAAGTCGGCAGCAGGTCTTTTCCGCCTAAAGCTGTGGCGCAGCATCGGAGTTCAATACAATGGACGCGACACCACGTACTTTAATGCGGGCGGGGAAGTCAGGTTACCTGGGCGGCCTCCGATGTTCCTGATAGTGAGCGCGCACGACAGCGTGAGCCTACTAACGAATTTGCAGATGCTCCAAACATTAAAGCTGCTTAAGCCAAATTCTTGACCGTCGCACACGGCGACGCCGGCAGGATTGCGCTTTGTTGCACCCGTCGACCATGCTATCTGGACGTTTTCATGGCTATACAGAGACAAGAAAAGGAAAAATCTTCAGGCCACGGCCAGACGGTTGAAAGTGCGTTCCGCGTCCTTTCTTAAACTCAAACTGAGTGCGGTTCGTCTCCATCTCGCCGCTCTGACAGCGCTGACAGTGCTCGCCTTCGCCACGACCGATGCGCAATCGTGCCCCGTGGCCACGGCACGGCAAACTGACTGGGTGCGTCACGAAAGTGCAGAATTTGGGGTCGCGATATCTGGGCCTCCGTCTTTTGAACAAGTCGACTGGGCCAGTCGCTCAGATTCGTCGTCTCCCTTATTTTCGCTGTGGCAAGATGCTGTCACAACGGTGGACTTTGTGGGTCCGACGGATCGGAGGGCCGTGAACATTATCGCCGTCACGGGTTCTTCGTGCCTGATGAAAACCGCGGCAGGTAGCTTCCGGCTGAAAATGTATCGGCACATCGGACGTCAATACAACGGACGCCACACTACGTACTTCGACGCGGGCGGGGAGATCAAGCTGCCTGGGCGTCGTCCAATGTTCGTGAAATTGACGGCGCATGACAGCGTGACCCTGCTAGGAAATCTGCAGATGCTCCAAACACTCAAGTTGCTTAAGCCAAATCCTTGAAGACAGAAATTAGCTACACCCTTGCTGCCCGGTAATCAAGAAGTAACACGCGTACTTACCGATGCGTGGTCCGAATCATTTGCGTTGTTCAAACTCCGATGGGAATGGTGGACGTCCGCGCGTCGGTTGTCCGCGCATCGACATCGCCTTCGCCGAGTCGAGCCACATGTTCACGTGCACGACCGAAGGATCGAAGGCGCGTTTGGGGTCGGTAGTTGGCGCGGTCGATTCGGACACGCGAGAGAAGCGACCGCCTCGCACGTCGGTGAAGATGGTCATGAGCACAAGCGAGTCGCCGCGTGTGCTGACGATTCCACTCACGACATAATCGGCGCGCAGTCCCCACCCCAATGACATGCGATCGTCCGTGCTATTCGCTGCGCGCATCGTCGTTTCGTTGTCGACAACATCGTAGCGATCGGTGGACAACTTTTCGCGAAGATACCGCGCAACGTCGCGGCCAACGCTACTGTAGTCACGTCGACCAGTGGCGTTGGAGAAATTTGAGACGGCGACGCGAATACGGCCGTCGCTTGGCGGTGCAATGAGTGGCATCACGGTGGTCGCCGCGCGCGCTCCGTCGAATCGCCCGATGCCTTGTGGAAATCGAGCCATCGCGGAGTCCATCTGCAAATATGCGCGTGCCATAGAATCGGCAAATACTTTGCGTACTTCGGCGTACAATGCTGCCGCGTCGAATTGAATGGCGGGTGTACTCGTTTTTGGTGCGGTGATAAACACGCGCGTTTCGGTGGCAAGCTTTCCAGCGGGGTCGTTACCGATCACGGACGGCGTCATCGGCGGCGGCGCCTTTGGTTCTCCCGCGGTGCGTTTTCTGTATGCTGCAATGATGGCTAATGTCTCGGCCCTTGAGATCACAACTGGCACCGTTGTCGCGCGATTGTCATCGAGGGCTATCGGGTCGCGTGCCACGATTGCATTGGCGTCAAGTGACGCGCTGTTCGCACTCGGCGAGATCGCAACGCCGAGTGCACTTGCACCGCCGCGACTTGCGTCGCGTGCGCGGACACTTGCCGGATCGGACTTGCCCGCATTTGTGACATCACGTCGTGTCAGCCCGACGCGTTGCGCAACCACAAATGAAATCGCGAGGAAAATAAGTGCAGCCGCTGCGAGTGCGCCCCAACGCTTCGCGCGCGATGGTACCGCCGCCGATGCCGATGCTCCGCTAGACATCGGTGGTAAAGCATCCAGCTCCGCAAGCAATGCTTGTGCAGTGGCTGGGCGCTTGCTTGCGTCTTTTTCTAAGCAGTGCATGATGATGGCGGACAGCGCCACCGGAATGTTCGATAACGCTTGATGTGGGGCATCAGGCGTTTGCGTGAGCTGCGCCGCGAGTGTCTCCTGCGGGGACTGTCCAGAGAACGGCGACTTCCCGGTCAGCAATTCGTACGCGAGAAGCCCAACGGCATAGAGATCGACGCGATGATCTGCGGCAGGGTCCGCCGCGAGCTGTTCTGGCGCCATATACGCGGGAGTGCCAATTGCCATGCCGGTGGTGGTGCCACCAATCATCGGACTCGCGACGCTCAGTGCTTTCGCCACGCCGAAATCAGTCACGAGCGCATGCAACCCTGACGTCAAAATGTTGTCAGGCTTGATGTCGCGATGCACAATGCCGCGCGCGTGCGCATATGCGAGCGCGTCAACGACATCATGTAAAATGCGCACGACGTCACGCACGGGCAGTCGCCCGTGTTGCACCAAGGCGCCGCGTAGCGACTCCCCTTCGATGTAGGGCATGGAGAACCACAACAGCCCGCCGCTATCGCCTGCCGCGAGCACCGGTACGATATGCGGATGCTGTAACTGCGCGGCGAGTTGAATCTCACGACGGAAGCGCTCGACGTTCACACTCGCGGCAAGTTCCGGCGGCAACACCTTGATCACCACACGCCGTTGCAATGCGCGCTCAGTCGCCAAGAACACACGCGACATGCCAGCGCCACTGAGCTCCCGGTCAATAAGGAAGTCGGCGTCGAGCGCGCGTTGAAGACGGTCTTTAAAGTCGCTCACGGCAATTTTCGCATCAGCTAGGCAAAGTACAACGACAAAATGTCGACGGCGAGCAGGGCCGACCGAAATAGAACAACCTACTTAGTGGTACGTGCTGAGTGACATAATGTTCAGACACTTCGAACGGCATACGGGATGCTTCTTTTCACTCGTGTTGGATTGTCTCAGCTTGTTCGTGAAAACGGAGTGGGACCACCACCCATTCTGCAGTTGCCATCGCTGTAGTGTGCCGATAGGTTGCCGCTCCGTTCGCTTTCCTTCCGCCACCTCCAGTTAACGACGCAGATGCGCTTTCTATCTCGCCGTGCATTCGTGGGGGCACTTGCTGCGGCGATTCCCACCGCATCGCTCATCCGACACGCTCATGCGGAGGCGGTGAAGCGTGTTAGCGGAGACGTATCGGTGCTGCAAGCGCTCGGCGAAGCCGTGCTGCCGTCGGAGCTCGGTGACGCGCGAATTGCGTCGACCGTGCGCGGATTTCAGCGATGGATCGCGGGGTACCGTGAAGGCGCTGAACTGCTGCATGGCTACGGCACGTCTAAGCTCGAACAGTCGGGGCCGACGCCCGCCACCCGATGGGCCACGCAGCTCGACGCACTCGATGCCACCGCGCGTCGGACGCACGGACAAGCGTTTGCAGCACTGACAATGACGCAGCGTCGCGCGTTGATCCAATCAGACCTCAATGCTCTCAAAGCGGATCGGATCACAGCGATCGGCCGCGCGCCACATGTGGCCCTCGCGCTACTAGCCCATTTCTACGGGAGCGTCGAGGCCACGGACCTGTGCTATGACGCGAGCATCTCTCGTCAGAGTTGCCGCCCACTCGCATCCTCCACGCGCAAGCCTTTGCCACTCGCTCCGACACGTCGCGCATGAGCCGCTTTACGAAGCGCCGTGTGATCGAAAGTGACATCTGCATTATCGGTTCTGGGATCAGCGCTGCGATGGTCGCCCAAAAACTTGCCCGTATCACGAAGGGGAAGATCGTTGTGGTCGAAGCCGGCGACGAAGCGCCACCACTTGGGCAGCGTTATTCGTTGCGCGAACGGTTTCTTCAATACGGCGAAAGCCCGTGGCCGAACGATCATCTCGACGGCTACGAAATTGACGGTCCACTGCAATCGCGATCAATGCAGGTGGGCGGACTGGCGATGCATTGGGGCGGCGTGACGCCGCGCTGGTCGCCTGAGGACTTCCAGATCCGGACCCGCTTCGGTATTGGCACCGACTGGCCGATCAGTTACGACGACCTTGATCCGTATTATCAAGAAGCCGAAGAGGTGATGGGCGTCGCCGGCGAGCAGGGGCCGGCGGCAATGGACCCGCGGCGCAAGCCGTTCCCAATGCCTGGCATTCCGCTCACGTACAATCTGAAGTTGTTGAAGGATTGGACGACGCAAGCCGGCATCACGATGTGGAGTCAGCCGGTAGCCAAGAACTCCCGACCGTACGATGGGCGAGCGGAGTGCTGTCGTAACGACACGTGCACGCCCATCTGTCCGATTGGTGCGAAGTATTCGCCGGATTTCACCTGGGATCGTCTGCGAAAGGCCAACCGAATCACGCTCTATCCACGGACGCTGGTTCGTCGGCTGGTCATGGACGAGGGTTCTACACGTATCGCATCGGCAGAGGCAGTGCAGCGAGGGCCTCGCGGCGGTCTGCGCGGAAGTACGCCGGTCGAGTTCCGTGCAAAGCAATTCGTGGTGGCTGGCGGCTATGTGTGGAGCGCGCACCTTCTGTTGCTTTCGCAGGGAAGTCGCGCGCCAAATGGACTCGCCAACCGGTCTGGCGCCGTGGGTAAATATCTCGCCGGACATCGCAGCCAACAGGCGCAGATCGCGCTTCCGCTGCGCCTTTATCCGGGAATGGGAGGGCAGCCTTCACTGGTGACCAAGCAGTTCATGCGCGCCCCTGAGGGGAGCCGTTATCTGCGACACGACTTGCGCGTGTGGGAGTCGTCGTACGAGCGTGAACCCAGACTGCGCGACGACGCTGGAACGCCGCTACTTGGCGATGCGATTTTAAACGATTGGCGCAAACGGACGGCGACCGGCGTCGCACGAGTGCGTGCGTACTACGACGTGATCCCGGACCGTTCAAGTGAACTCACGCTTGATGCCTCACGTCGTAACGAGTGGGGCGATCCATTGCCCAAACTCGCGTTCCGTGATTCGCCGGAGTCCGCGGCGCTGCGCGGTTACTCAAACGAGACCTTGCGCGCACTCTTCGCAAAGATGGCAAAGGCTGGTGGCGGAACCGTCCTTGGTGCAGCGACCGGAGATGGCGGTGGATGGCAGGATCATCCAGCGGGCGGGTGTCGCATGGGGACGGACCCAAACACGTCGGTCGTGGACGGGTGGGGACGCACGCATGATCACGAGAACTTGTTCGTGGCGGGTGCTCCAACGTGCGTCAGTGCTTCGTGCGCCAATGCAACGCTGACGTTCTGCGCGCTGGCATTACGTACGGCGGAAGAAGTCGCGCGCTGACACAAACCTTGGGCATGCGCGCAGTCGTCTAAGTAAGCGACGCACGGCTGTTCTGCGTGTCCTAGTTATGCGCGGATTGTCCGACGTCAACGGCCTCCGATCCGCGCGTATCGTTTCCGAAATATTGCTCAGAAGAGCTTGCTGGTGTTGTGGTGTTGTGGTGTTGTGGTGTTGTCGTTTCTCGTCTGCACGGATTCATACTCTTCGACCGGAGCTGCATTTGATGGCATCACGTCGCTTCATGGTGTCGCTGTGTTTTCTCGCCGCTGCACCAGCCGCCGCGCGCGCGTTACCAGCTGTGAATGGGGATTCACGACCGCTCGTTGTCGGCGAGGCCGCGACGCACGGGGGGGCGCGCCCCGCGCAGCAGGCCGGGTCCGTTCGCGGACGCGTGGTCATGACGGGAACCGGTACGCCGATCGGCAGCGTGCAACTGCAGCTTGGAACACGTGGCGCGCAGACGAACGATGTTGGAGCGTTCAATTTCGTGAACGTCGCCAACGGGTCTTACACGCTCCAGATCCGCATGCTCGGCTACGAGCGGATCACGCGCTCAGTAACCGTCGCCAATGGCCAAGCGGTCGATCTTACCATCGAATTAAAGCGCAATGCACTTAGTCTCGATCAGATGGTTGTGACCGGAACCGTTGGCGCCGCTCGGCGCCGCGAGGTCGGCAATTCCATTTCTCAAATAGATGTAACGTCGCTTCCTGAAGTCCCGACCTCAGTCGACAACTTGCTGCAAGGCAAGGCGACTGGGCTTACAGTGACTGCAAACAGCGGCGGAGTCGGCGGCGGCGCTTCAATTCGCTTGCGCGGCAACGTATCTGCGACGCAGAACAATCAGCCACTTATTTACATCGATGGCGTCCGTGTCAAGAATGATGGCTTCCCGAAAAACACATTCCCGACAGGCTACTCAGGCAACAGTGACAACACGGTCTACAGTCCGCTCAACGACATCGATCCGAACGACATCGAGCGTGTAGAGGTGATCAAAGGGCCAGCGGCCACCACACTGTACGGTACGGAAGCGGCTTCCGGCGTCATTCAAATTTTCACGAAACGGGGACAGACCAGCGGCAAGCGTTGGACGTTCCAAACCGAGCAATCGGCGAGTCAAACGCCCAAATACGGACCCACACTGGGTTTTGAGGGCAACCCGATCGTGATCCCGGACAAGGAGATCAACCCCTTCGGCACCGTGGACTACATGTACCTCGATCCGTGGCTGCGTACCGGTTACAGGAATAAGTCCACGCTCAGCCTTGAGGGCGGTCGTGATGATGTGAAGTACTTCATCTCCGGTAGCTCGTCGCGGGAAACTGGTGTGTTGCCGCTTGACAAGGCCAATCAATTCAGCATTCGCGGCAACCTGTCAGTCACGCCGCGGAAGGACATCACGGTCGAATGGAATTCGTCGTTCAGCACCAACGCCTTGACGAAGACGCCGGCCGGTGGCACCGCGGCGGGGCTCACACTGAACGCGTCACGGCGCAACCGGAACTACTTCGGATCTGCGGATCCTGCGCAGATCGGTCGCGTGCTCGATTTCGAACTCAACAGCCGAGTCGATCACCTGGTCACTGGCGCCAAGGTGCAGTACCAGCCGAACGAAAGCTTTACCACGCGGCTCATCCTCGGCTACGATCTCGCCTCGCAGGAAACGCGCAACTACATGCCGTATGGCTTTGCCACCGTGCCATTGGGGCAAATCAGCAACGGTGTCTACACGAGTCGCACATCGACCGTTGATTACGCGGCGACGTACTCGCGCAACCTGTTCGGGCGATTGCGCACCAGCCTTTCCGGCGGAGCGCAAGGGGTTTTCGCTGACCAGGTTAACGTGGTCGCCGCCTCACGCAACTTCCCGGGACCCGGTCAACAGACGGTGTCTAATGGCGCGGTGGCGCTCG
>JANYFO010000064.1 GCA_025362635.1 Gemmatimonadaceae bacterium
CAACGCACCTGCGCTTCCGCATCACGCAACGCGAAATACCAGTGACCGTTCCGATGCGCCTTAAAGTCGGTGATCTCGCCACGCACCCATAACGGAGGGAATGCCCCTTCAATCAAATCTTTCGCGGCCGACGTTAGCATGTGCACCGCAATCGCCGCATCGGGCGCGCTGCCCGGTGCGCTATCCACGCGTGCCGATGGTGGACCATACGCGTTTGTTCGACGACCAGCCATTACTCGATTTAGTGCAGCGAGCGTTCGGCAGCGCGAACGGTATTTTTGAGCAACATGGCAATGGTCATCGGGCCAACGCCTCCCGGCACTGGCGTAATTTTCGACGCCACGTTGACCGCGCTCGCGAAATGCACATCGCCACACAAACGGGTGCCTAAAGCACGAGTGGCGTCGGGCACGCGATTCATCCCCACATCGATCACCACCGCGCCTGGTTTGATCATATCCCCCGTGATCATCTCGGCGCGGCCCGCGGCGACGATGAGAATGTCAGCGCGACGCGTATGCGCTGCCAAATCTCGCGTGCGGCTGTGACACACGGTGACAGTCGCATCCGACCGACCTTGCATGAGTAATGCGGCCATCGGCTTTCCGACAATATTACTTCGACCAATAATGACCGCCTCCGCACCACGCATTTGCACGCCACTCCGCACTAACAACTCAATGACACCGGCTGGCGTGCACGACACAAAACCGTCGGTGTGGCCGATAAGCAACTTCCCGACATTCACTGGATGGAACCCATCCACGTCTTTGTGTGGAACAATGTGTCGAATGACAGTATCGGGATCGATCTGCGACGGCAACGGCATCTGTACGAGAATGCCGTGTACCGCACGGTCAGCGTTGAGCTGTTCGACGACTGCGAGTAGCTCATCCTGCGATGTGGTCGCGGGCAATCGGATTGTTGCACTGGCCATCCCAGCCGCGCGTGACGCTTTTTCTTTGCCGCTCACGTAAGTCGCGCTTGCGGCATCGTCGCCAACCAACACCACTGTCAAGCCCGGGACAACGCCCCGAGTCATGAGTTCAGCGACGTCGCGCGCGACTTCAGCACGAATCACCGCCGCGATTGCTTTGCCATCAATGAGCTCAGCGAGCAAAGTCTACCGCTCGACTTTCGCGAATGACCACCACCTTAATTTGTCCCGGATATTGCAACTCGGATTCTATTCGACGCGCGATCTCTTCCGACAATGTTGTCATGCGCGCGTCGTCGACTTGTTCCGGCGTCACGACCACGCGCACCTCACGGCCCGCTTGAATCGCGAACACGCGCTCGACACCGCGATAACTTGAGGCAATCTTCTCAAGTCCCTCAAGGCGTTTGACGTACGTCTCGAACGCTTCGCGCCGCGCACCAGGACGCGAGCCGGAAATCGAATCGGCCGCTTGAACCAACACCGACACTTCGCTCTCGTGCGGGACGTCATCGTGGTGCGCGGCAATGCAATTCACCACGAGTGGATTTTCCCCGTACTTGGTTGCAACCTCGACGCCAAGTTGCACGTGCGTTCCCTCATGCTCGTGCGTCAAAACTTTTCCGACATCATGGAGGATCGCACCGCGCTTCGCGAGCGCAACGTCGAGTCCCAGTTCTGCCGCCATCATGCCAGCGAGCCACGCAACTTCTTTCGAATGATTGAGAATGTTTTGGCCGTAACTGGTGCGCCACCGCATCCGTCCGATGAGCTTGATGAGCTCCGGATGCAAACCAGCCACACCAACTTCATACGCCGCTTGCTCACCCGTTTCAACAATCATGATCTCGACTTCTTTGCGCGCCTTCGCCACAACCTCTTCAATGCGACCCGGATGGATTCGCCCGTCACTCACCAATTTTTCGAGCGCAAGGCGCGCCGTCTCGCGGCGCACCGGATCGAAACACGACACCACCACCGTGTCGGGCGTGTCATCAATGATGACATCCACGCCAGTCGCGAGTTCAAACGCGCGAATGTTGCGACCTTCGCGACCAATGATACGCCCCTTCATTTCGTCGTTCGGGAGCGACACGGCCGACACTGTCGTTTCGGCCGTCGTTTCTGCGGCAACACGTTGTACAGCGAGCGCAACGATTTTTTTTGCTTCGCGCTCAGCGTTGCGCTTCGCGTTCTCGCGTATTTCGCGGAGCCGAGAGGCTGCGTCGGCGAGCGCCGCATCCTCCATGCGTCGCATCAGCTCGATCTTCGCCGACTCGGCAGACAGACCCGCCAGTTGTTCGAGCCGACGCCGCTCTTCCTCAACAAGGCGCGCGAGTTCAGTGTCCCGCTCGTTGGAGCGGAGTTCGCGTTTGCCAAGGTCACCCAATCGACGCTGCACTTCGCTCTCGCGTCCTTCAAGTGATTCGCGCGCACGATCCAGCAATCCTTCACGTTCGAGCACGCGCTTCTCCTCGCGTTCGACGTCGCCGCGACGCTGCCGCATCTCTTGCTCGATAACCTCGCGCAATTGCAAGATTTCTTCTTTACCCGCAACGACAGCGCCTTTGCGCAACGTCTCAACTTCACGGCGCGCCTCATCCACAAGGCGAGCCGCAGTTTCCTCGCCCGTCGCCTTCGCTCGGCGCTGTTCGGCGACTTCTTCCTTTCGTCCCGATCGTCGTCCAACCGCGTGCCACACGACAGACGAGATCAGTCCCAGCGCGCCAATGATAAGCGCGGCGAGGAGAGAATCTCCCATGGGGATCTATGCTCCACCGCGTCGGGGCGCGGATTCGTTGTGCGTTAAAACACACCGGCGCGATCAGGGCCTCGACACATCGCAAAAACCAACGCGATGCACCGGTAGCGGCACCCGCTGCGCCTTACAGCGTGAACGTACGGAAATGCTTCGTACGCCGCAACCTGCACCCTTTACTGACAATCATGCTGCGCCCAATTCCGTTAACCGACCGTGGCCTCATCTCCCCGTTTAGCCGGCGGAAGTAATGGACGGATATCTGTGGCCAACTGCCGAATTTCGTCGGCCAATGACGACGTCGCTGCGCGCTCGCGAAACAGCTCGTCCGTGATCTGCAGCGCAGCTAGAATCGCGGCCTTCTGCGTTTCCATTGACACCCCCGCTGCCAAGATGGCGCGAATAGTCCGATCGACATGCTCAGCCACTGCTTGCGTATGCGCGGCGGTCTCGTCGGTTCGAAGAGTGTATTCCTCACCGACGATACGCACTCGCACCACACTTTTGCTTTCCATCACCGTTCTGCCCCAGCGGTCATCTGTTGACGGAGGAAACGAACCCGTTCGACCATTTGCGCTGTGCGATCCCGAGCCTCCGTCAACCGCACGCGCAATCGCGCATTCTCGGTGAAAAGCGCCGTCTCCGCAGGCGACGCCTCACCGTTTGCAATGGCAGCGACACTCGCCACATCCGCGGCTTGACGCTCGGCTAACATCGCTTCCGCAACGTCACGCGCGCGCGTCGCGCGAAGGACGGCGTCCTTGAGCGCTATGTCACGCGCCTCAATTTCGGTGGCATTCGCAATTGCCACGTCGCGCACCGCATGGGCGACTCCCATTTCCGTTCGAACGTCGCCAAGTCGCGTGTCGAATCCGTCCACCTCATGTTGCAATTCTTTAACGCGCGCCTCCGCCGACAGCGCCCGACGACGATAACCCGCAAGTTGATCGCTCAAATTGCGAACGAGCGTATCAAGTTCACGAAACGCGATGACTTCAGGACGCACGCGGACGGATTCCTAGTTCGGTGTCGAGCACTTCGAGAAGTTTTGCGCGACGACCATCAATTTCCTTATCTCGGAGCGTGC
>JANYFO010000066.1 GCA_025362635.1 Gemmatimonadaceae bacterium
CTATCCCCTATCCCCTACGGAACAATTTTCGTAACGGGCGCTGCCTTCGGATCGACCAACGGACGTCGCTCTTTCAGATGCTCTTCCATCTGCAAGCGCGGCACACCGTCCTTCAGCCAATCGGGAGCTGGCTGATCGCGCAGGAATGTGTCGAACCATTCCGTCATGCGCAGGTTATAGTCTTTTTGATTGGCTGGTCTCGCGAGTCCGTGGTTTTCACCGACGTATTCGAGTAACACCACATCTTTGCCTAATTGACGCAGATGGTTGTAGTACGTGATGCCTTGATTGAAATCCACCGCGCCGTCACGGTCGTTGTGCAAAATCATGAACGGAATGTTCAGATTCTGCGCAAAGTTTTGTGGCGAGTTGCGCATGTATGCATCAGGCACGTCGTTCGGTCCACCAGTAAAGCGACCTTGGCTCGATATAAAAATTGATGCATCGGTGGTGCCGGTGTTCCAGTACATTGAGCCAAACATCGACACCATGTCTGTGAGCGGCGCGCCAGCCACTGCCGTCTTAAAAATGTTGGTTTGCGTGGTGATGAATGTGGTTTGATAGCCACCCCAGCTGTGTCCCTGCAGGCCGATACGTGCCGTATCGATCATGCCCGTGGCAATCGCTGCCTTCACGGCGGGCACGACGCACCATACCGCCGAACGACCTGGATCGTTCACGTGATAGACAATGTCCGGCTTCAGAAATGCGTACCCGCGTGACGTATACACGCTGGGATTGGCATAGCGTGTCGCGTTTGGTTCGGTGTACACGTTGAACTCTTGGCTCAGCTTTTCGTAAATGTACGTGAGCATCGGGTACGTCTTGCCTTGCTCATAGCCTGCCGGGAGATACAGCACTGCCTGATGCTTGCCGCCGCCGTTCTCGCACTCGTAGTTGATCAACTTCGCGCCTGGCGTCCACGCGATGTCTTTCTGCTGCGGATTCGCATCCGTAAGGCGACGTTCGTTTTTCAAGCCGTCGTCGGCCGCGTAGAAGTCTGGATATTTTACAACGGACTGTCGCGCGTACACCCAAATGTTGGCGTCACGCGCTTTGCGGTAGTCCACCTTTGCCTCTTCCCACGCGATGGCTTTTACGCCGCCTTTCAGCGCGTCCACTTGTACAAGCCCTTCCTTCTTCGTCCACTCCCCGTACGTCTCCATATACATCGGCTTCGCGACGTCGATAATGCCGCGATCACGCGGGTCGGAGAGCACTCGCGATTGATAACGAATCTGATCCGTCTTTCCATTACCGGTGAGATTGACTGCAGCGCCCGCAGCGCCAACCGGCAAGCGCCACACGTCCCAGTTGTCGCGCACAAATACCTGCGCGCCGTCCTTCGTCCACCCAACTAACGCACCACCAATCGCCGGCTTCACCTGATTGTGGTCGTCTTCGGTATTCCAAAATTGCGACGGCACGCCGCTGGTAATGGTTTTTGTCGCACTCGTTGTAAAATCGTATGTTTTCCAATCACCAGCATCGAAGTACGCATACTTGTTGTTGTCCGGCGAAAAACTCAATGACGCACCGCCGGCCCCCCCGCGCCCGCCGCCACCGCCACCACCCGGTACTTTCGCTTGAATGAGCTTGTGCTCGCCCGTGCTCACGTTGATTGCATAAATATCCCGAAACGAGACACCCGAGATGCCTTGCACGCGCTCATACGCCGATGCATCAGACGCCACCGCCCAAGAATCCTTTGGACCGACCGCTACTTCGCGCAACTTTGGATCGGCAAGCTTCACCACTTTTGCCGTGGTCATGTTGTACGCGGCGAGATAGCTGAAGGCTTTGTCTTGCCCCTCTTGCACCTGCTGTTGGGCCTGCGGACGCGGATCTTTCCAATGCCACAGAATCAGTGAGGGCACTTCCGCATCGGTTTGCGGTGCAGCTGCAATTTGCCCCGTGTTGCCGGCGCCTGGTGCCGCACCACCAGGGTTCGGTGCAGTGAACACATTCACGTTGCGTGGACGCGGCGGACGCGGCTCGCGCAAGCCAAAATACAGCACACC
>JANYFO010000210.1 GCA_025362635.1 Gemmatimonadaceae bacterium
AAATGGCCCGCGCACGCGCTCGCGATCGTCGGCGTCACCGGAACAAACGGCAAGACCACAACGGTCGGACTCATACGCCATCTGCTCGACACGCCGGAACGACCCGCTGCCTCTATTGGCACGCTCGGCGTCCTCATCGGCAGTGCCGGAAAGCCGATCGATGGCGGCGATGGACTCACGACACCCGGTCCCGTTGAACTACAACGATTGTTGCGTATGCTGGTCGATCACGGTGTGCGCACAATCGCTATGGAAGTGTCCTCTCACTCGCTCGATCAACGCAGGGTCGACGGCATCGCGTTCGCCGCGGCCGTATTCACCAATCTCACGCGCGATCATCTCGACTATCACGGGACGATGGAATTGTATCGTGATGCAAAGTTGCGGTTGGTCGGACTGCTGGCGCGTGACGGAACGGCGCTGTTCAATGCCGATGATGCGGCGTGGCGCGGTGTTGTGAACGCGCCACGGCACTGGACGTTTGGTATCGACGCTTTGGCCGATGTCTCGGCACGCGACATAACCTATTCGCAGAACGGGAGCCAGTTTTTGCTTGTGACCCCAAAAGGTGCTGCGGCTGTGTCTTTGCCGCTGATTGGTGATTTTAACGTCGCCAATGCGCTCGCTGCCACGTCGGCAGCGCTGGCGTTGGGCATGTCGCTCGCGGACGTCGCATCGAAGCTCGAGACTGCACCACAAGTTCCTGGTCGACTAGAGCGACTGCGTAGCTCACCCACCGTGTTACGAGACTACGCACACACACCAGATGCGCTTGATCGCGCCCTTCGTGCCGTGCGACCCTTTGCCGCACACGCAAGGCAGCTGATTGTCGTCTTTGGTTGTGGCGGTGATCGTGATCGGGGCAAGCGCCCAGAGATGGGACGTATCGCGGAGATGTTGGCCGACGTGGCCATCGTCACCAGCGATAATCCACGTACCGAAAATCCTGAACGCATTCTCGATGATATTGAAGCTGGCATGTCGCGTCGCGATCACGCGCGCATCGAGGATCGACGCGAGGCTATTGCACATGCGCTATCCATCGCGACGCCAAATGATGTGATACTGCTCGCTGGCAAAGGGCACGAAACGTATCAAATCCGCGGGACGATGTCATTCCCCTTTGATGAACGCGAAATTGTCGCAGCGCTATCAACTGATACGCGGCCGGCCGATGTGCCAGGAACTTCGTGACCTCCACGACTCCCGCGGGGATTGCGTTTCGCGCTGTGCTCCCGGTACTCCCTGACACGCCGCACGCGTACTGGACACTCGAACGCGTCGCACGCGCGCTCGGCACTGGGCCGCGATCCACGGTCGCGGTGGGCGGTATCTGTACCGATACGCGCGCGATAAAACGCGGCGACGTGTTTGTCGCACTGAGTGGTGAAAGTTACAATGCGCACGATTTTCTCACGGTTGCTCGCGATGCCGGTGCCGCTGCGTGTGTGATTTCCGACGCGGCCGCCGCCGTCGGACTCGGGCTGCCAGTTTATATCGTGCCGGATACGCGAATCGCCTTGGGGCAACTTGCAACCGCGTGGCGACGGGCGTGGGGCCGCAGTGTGATCGCGGTCGCAGGGTCAAACGGAAAAACGAGCACAAAAGAGTTGTTGAAGGCGGCGCTTGGTCAGACCTTGGCGGTGCATGCAACAGTTGGTAATCACAACAACGAAATCGGCGTGCCGCTGTCGTTGTTGGCGATACCGTCGGACGCAGAAATTGCGGTTATCGAATTGGGCACGAATCGGCCGGGCGAAATTGCGCGCTTGCGCGCGATGGTCGAGCCGGATGTGGCGGTGCTCACGTCTATCGGCGAGGAGCATCTTGAAGGATTGACCGACCTGGCCGGAGTGCTGCGTGAAGAGGCCGACGTATTTGACGGCGTCACGCTGGCCATTGTGCCGGCCGCGTATCCGGAAGTGGCTCAGGCCGCGCTTGGTCGCGCCCGCGCTGTTGTGAGCGCGGGCCTGTCGGACGCTGACGTGATGCCAAACGCGTGGGGGCTCGACGCAGAAGGTCGGCCATGGTTGAACGTTGACGGTGTACGCATCACGTTGCCGTTGCGTGGTGCGCATCAGGCAGCAAATGCGATGCTTGCGCTCGCCACGGCGCGTGCGTGTGGAGTGTCCATCGCTGACGCAGCGGCGGGCATGGCAACGATGCCGGTGCCGAGCATGCGCGGTGAGTGGAGCTCACTTGGGGACGCCGTGCTGATTCACGATGCGTACAATGCCAACCCCGCGTCCATGCGCGCGGCGTTGCAATTATTGGAGAGTGTCGGCGAGGGAAAGCAACGCGTAGCGATTCTTGGCAGCATGCGCGAGCTCGGTGCGCAATCAGAAGCACAACATCTGGCGATTGCACGTGCTGCGTTGGCGTCGTCTGCGGATGTCATTGTTGGCGTGGGCGATTTTGTCGCTGCCTTTGCCCAGCTGGTGCCACATGATTCGCGAGTGATTGCGGTGCACGCGCTTGAGGAGGTGTGGACGCTGCTGGAGCCACGACTCGCACGCCATGCCGTCGTGCTGCTGAAAGCATCGCGGAGTATGCAGTTCGAACGTCTCGTTCCTATCCTTACACAGTGGGCGACCCGCTAAGTGCTTTACACTTTGTTGCAGCCGTTCGCCCGCGACGTCCGCATACTCAACCTGCTGAATTACATCACGTTCCGGTCGGCAGCGGCGTTTGTGACGGCACTCGTCGTTTCGTTTGTGTTGGGGCCAATCATTATTCGACACTTGCGAGAACGTTCGGTGAATCAAGTGGTGCGCGCTGGAACCCCCGACACGCATGCGGGGAAAGGATCGACGCCAACCATGGGCGGGTTAATCGTGCTCGCGGCGTCGGTGCTGCCGGTGCTGTTGTGGGCTCGCCTTTCCAATCACTACGTGCAGCTCGCGGTGGGCGTCATGGTGTGGATGGGGGCCATTGGGTTTCTTGATGACTACCTAAAGCTCAAGCAGAAACGCGAAGGGAAAAAAAATGAAGGGTTAGTTGAACGCTACAAATTGCTCGGGCAGATCACATGTGGCATTGCACTTGGGCTCATTTTGTGGCTCGCGCCGTTGTCCACGTTACCCGGTGCATCGACGACACTGCCGTTTTTTAAGTACATGCTTCTGGTGCCGTTCGCGAGTTGGCTCGCGTTTCTTTACGTGCCGTGGGTCACGTTTGTTCTCACGGGTGTCAGTAACGCGGTGAATTTGACGGACGGTCTCGATGGTCTTGCGGCGGGTTTGGTGGCCATTGCCGTGCTTACTCTCGGACTGTTCGCATACATCTTTGGACGTGTTGATACCAGTTCTGCGCTCCTCGTGTTTTATTTGCGCGGCGCAGGTGAACTAACAGTATTTTGCGCCGCCGTGTTTGGTGCGTGCATCGGATTCTTGTGGTACAACGCGCCACCGGCACAGGTGTTCATGGGTGACACTGGAGCGCTCGCACTTGGTGGCGCGCTCGGTGCGGTAGCGATTTTGCTCAAGAGCGAACTGTTGATCGCGATCATTGGGTTTGTGTTTCTTGCCGAAACGGTATCGGTCATTCTGCAGCGAATGGTCTTCAAATATCGCAAACGTAAATACGGCTTAGCCTACGCTCAGGAGCATCGCGTGTTCAAACGCGCGCCGCTCCATCATCATTTTGAAATGTTAGGCTGGCCAGAATCGCAGGTGGTCGTGCGTTTTTGGATTGTCGGTGTGTTGTGCGCGATCTTGGCGCTCAGCACGCTGAAGCTTCGCTAGACATGGCGATGATAGAGGGGTCGGCTTCGTCGCAGCTTGCGTCCACCGTGGCGCGAATGCTCGCGCAACGTGAGGGAGAGTTTGCGGTCATCGGTTTGGGTCGCAGCGGCGTCGCGGTGTCTAAACTGTTGCACTCAGCGGGCGTCGCCGTGTATGCATCTGATGCAACACGCAGTGCGTCGACGGAGCATGCTGCGCAGGAATTACAGGGTGATGGTGTGGCGACGGACATTGCGATGCACGACCTGGATCGCATTCGGCGTGCCTCGGTCGTGGTGGTGAGCCCTGGTGTTCCACCCTCTGCCGCGCCGCTGCGCGTCGCGCGTGAGTCGAGCATACCAGTGGTCAGCGAAGTCGAAATCGCGCTGCGATTGCAGCCTGCGCTGCGTTACATCGCCACGACGGGTACGAACGGTAAGACCACCACCACCGCGTTAATCGGCCATTTGTTGCGATCGCTCGGGTATGACGCGGTGGACGTCGGCAATATCGGAACACCGATTTCAGAAATCGGGTTGCGGCGCGTACCACCGGTATGGGCGTCGCTGGAAATGTCGTCGTTTCAACTGCATGACACGCCCGGGCTGCTGCCGGATGTTGGCGTGCTCACCACGCTCAGTCCTGATCATTTGGATCGCTATGCAAGCGTCGCGGCATACTACGCGGACAAGCGTTTGCTGTTCGCCAACGCTTCAGTGGCATCGCAGTGGGTGTCAACCGCAGACAATGCAGATGTCGAGTTGATGATTGCGGGCGTGGCGGGACATCACGCTCGTTTCTCCACGCGACGCACTGATGTGGATGCGTATTTCGATCGCGACGCAGGAATGTTGCACGTCCTTGGGGCTCCGCTCGTTGCACGCGAACGACTGTTACTTACCGGCGATCATAACGTGGCGAACGCCCTCGCCGCGCTCTTGGCCGTAATGCTCGCGGATCGGGTGCATCGGTCGTCGGCTGCGCGTGTGCAACTCGCGGACGCGATCGCAACCTTTCGGGCGTTGCCGAATCGCCTGGAGCCCGTCGCTGATCGACTTGGCGTGTTGTGGCTCAACGATTCAAAAGCCACGAACATCGCGTCAACGCAGGTCGCGCTGGCCGGCATGCAGCGACCAACGATTGTACTGCTAGGCGGACGTCACAAAGGCGCACCATACACAGCGCTCCTCCCTGAGCTCGCGCGTACGGCGAAGGTGGTGCTCGCGTTTGGCGAAGCGGCGCCGCGCATCGTGCAGGATCTTGCATCGGCGCTTCGTGGACGTGTAGCCGTAGAGCTGTTGGCGGATGCGACGTTCGCGGATGTCGTGGCGCGTGCTCGGGTGCTTGCAGTTGCTGGCGATGTGGTACTTCTGTCACCCGCGTGTTCGAGCTACGACATGTTCAGCGATTACGAAGATCGTGGTCGACAGTTCGCAAGCCTTGCGCGACAGGACGCATGACCCGCATCCGTTGGCGCATGGGTGTGGAAGCGCGCGCGTTGGTGTTCGTCACGTCGGTGCTCTGCGCGTTTGGCCTTGCGGTGCTGTACAGCGCCAGTGCTTTTGCGGCCATTGGGCGCGGCGTACCAGGATCGTTCTATTTTCTGAAACAACTCAGTGGTGTTGCGGTGGGCGCGATTGGTTTTGCGATCGCCGCAAAGATGGATGCCGAACAGTGGAAGAAGTTGGCGTGGCCAATCATGATTGTAAGTTTGCTGCTCATGCTGATCACCGTGCTTCCGTTTACTGAAGGACTCGTGCCCCGCAAGGACGGGTCGCGTCGGTTTTTGTCGGGCGGTTCTATGCAACCATCAGAGTTTGCGAAGTTCGCCGTCTTGGTGTGGACGCCAATGTTGCTGGTGAAAAAGGGCGACGCCGTGCGACGGCTCGGCAAGGGTCTTCTCCCGTTCATCTTGGTCATCGGCGCACTGAGTGTCATGGCACTGAAGGAGCCGGATCTATCAGTCGCCATGACCTTTTGTTTGTTGATGGCCGTGCTGCTCTTTGTTGGCGGGGCGCGTGTCGCGCATTTCATTTTTATCGGCGCTCTCGCGCTGCCGTTGTTGGCTCAACAAATACAAAGCCGACCGTATGCGAGCGCCCGTGTGCTCAGTTTTTGGAATCACGAACAGTCTGATACGTCGAAGGCAAAGACGAGCGGCATTGGCGACCAACAAAAACAATCGCTTATCGCGGCCGGTTCTGGCGGCATTTACGGCGTTGGGTTTGGAAGAGGCAATCAACAGCGCGGTTGGTTGCCGCTCGCGTACAACGATTTTATTGCGTCCGTGATTGGCGAAGAATTTGGCTTTCTCGGGATTGCCGGACTCACCGCGGCGTTTGCCATTTACGCGTGGCTCGGGTTTCGTATCGCGAAACACGCGCGATCGCCATTCACGTCGTTGCTGGCGGTTGGACTCACGTTCACCACCGTCCTCACGGCGTTCATTCACATCGGTGTCGCGATTGGATTGCTTCCAAATACCGGACTGACGTTGCCCTTCGTATCGTATGGGCGATCCAATTTGGTATTGACGTTGGTCATGACGGGCATCCTGGTGAATGTGGGCAGTGAACGCGAGCGCGTGTACGGCGAAAACGCGACCGATCCGCTGATGGCGCGAACCGCATGATCGCCGGCGAGGTGTCGACCCGACGGATGTGTGTCTTCTTCGCGGGCGGCGGTACGGGCGGTCACTTGTATCCCGGACTCGCGATTGCGCGTGCGTTAGTACAACGGGAGCCCGCGATCGAGCCGTACTTTATTGGCGCACGTCGCGGCATCGAGCGCGAGATACTACCAACAACGGGCTTCCCGTATCAGTTGCTGTCTTTACATCCGTTGTATCGGCGGACGCCATGGAATAATTGGCGCACGCTGCTTGGTGCAGTGAGTGCGTGGCGCACGCTCACACGCGTTGCCGCGGCCGTGCCACCGTTGGCCGTTATTGGTACCGGTGGATACGCGGCTGGTGTCGCACTTGCGTGGGGACGCGCGCACGGCATTCCCACGGCGTTGCACGAGCCCGATAGTCATCCCGGGCTCACCACGCGCGCGTTCGCCGGTGGTGCACGCGACATCTATCTCGGCTTCCCTGAAGCCGCGCCACTCCTGCGTCCGGGACCGCAGACGCGCGTGTTGCCGTTCGGGTGTCCAATTGAGCCACCGCCGATCGTACGGCTTTCTCGGAGCGAAGCGCGACGCGCATGGAGTTTTCCGGATCACCTGTTCGTGATCTTGGTGTTTGGCGGAAGCCAAGGCGCGCGCGCGGTGAACGAGGCGATCGCCGCATGGTGTCGTCAGGGACTGCCGAGTGACGTGGGGCTCGTCTGGGCCACTGGCCGAGGGCAGTTTGATGCGTATGCACAGTATGAAAGCACGCACGTGCGTGTGCGACCGTATCTCGCGCCGATCGCCAACGCGTATGCCGTTGCTGATCTTGCCGTTGCACGCGCGGGCGCCATGAGTATTGCGGAGCTGTGTGCCTGGGGCATTCCATCGGTGCTTGTGCCGCTGCCCACCGCAGCACAAGATCACCAATCGCATAACGCACGTACGCTCGCGACGAGCGGTGCCGCCATCCACCTCCCGCAATCGCAGCTTTCCGTCGGCAGTCTCGACGCGACGGTGCGGGAGTTGGTTGCGCAGCCGCACGCCTTGCATGCGATGCACGTCGCCGCGTTGCGTCGCGCGCGACCGCAGGCGGCCGACGATATTGCACAGGCGATTCTCGAACTGCTACAATCGCCGCGCGCGTCGTGAGCGACCAGTCACACTTTCGAAACCAAATGACGCTCGTTGATCCACTCGACATTCGACCCGTGCATTTCATCGGCATTGCAGGCGCCGGCATGAGCGCGCTTGCCGAACTGCTGGCGCGTCGCGGTGTGCATATCACTGGCACAGATACGAATCCGATGGGTGCGCCCGATCTTGCAGCGTACGGCATTTTTGTGTCACCACCTGATGTCTCGCTCATGCAAGCGGCGCGTGCTGTGGTGTATTCCTCGGCCATATCTGCCGCGCATCCAGAAATGGTCGCCGCGCGTGCACTCGGGCTACCGCTCGTGCGTCGCGCTGAAGCGCTGGCCGAAGCGGTGCAGGGCGGGACCGTGGTCGGCATAAGCGGCACGCACGGCAAAACCACCACCACGGTGATGTGTACCGAAGCACTTACCGCCGCTGGACGTAATCCAACCGGCGTTGTCGGAGGCCGCGTCGGACAGTGGGGCGGGAATTTGCGGCTTGGTGGTGATGTCTTCGTTGTGGAGTCGGACGAGTATGATCGCTCATTCCTTGCGCTCACCCCAGATGTGGCGGTCGTGCTCAACGTGGAAGCCGATCATCTCGACATCTATCGCGATTTGGACGATATTTCGCGTGCGTTTGAACAGTTTGTCGCGCCTGCACGTGTGATCGTGCGTTGCGCCGATGATAGAGGTGCAATGGCGTTACACATCGCCCGAGATCGTGAAACGATTGCGTATTCGGCAAGGTTACCCGACGCGGCGCCCTCAATGCACGCTGGTGAGGCGAGACTTGTCGCCCGCGATCTTGAGCTCACGGTGACCGGCGCGCGATTTGACGTGGTGTTTGATCAGGCGGCGCTTGGCGTGGTCACGCTGCGTGTGCCGGGCATGCACAACGTGCGCAACGCACTCGCGGCCATTGGTGCTGGACTCGCCCTCGGCTGCACAGTCCCCGAGATGGCCGTAGGCCTCGCATCGTTTGGTGGAGTTGAGCGTCGCTTTCAACGTTTGGGTTCGGCCAGAGGCATCGATGTCGTCGATGATTATGCCCACCATCCAACGGAAGTGAGCGCCACCATCGCGGCTGCGCGACACATGTTTCCGGGAAGACGTCTGGTCGTATTGTTTCAACCGCACTTGTATTCGCGTACACGTGACTTGCACACCGATTTCGCGACGGCGCTGAGTGCCGCCGACGCAGTGTTGCTCTGCGATATCTACGGTGCGCGCGAAACGCCTATCCCAAGCATTACCGCCGATCTTATTGGCACGCGCGTGCGTGGGGGAGTTCTCCAGTGGCGTGGCGCGCGTGATGACGCGTTGGGTGCGCTACAGGATGTCGCGCGTGATGGTGACGTGGTGATCACCATGGGCGCTGGCGACGTGACGCGCACCGGTCCTGAACTCTTGAGCGCGTTGCGCGCCGACAGCGCGTAACCATGGAAAGTCCAAAGCGCCCGAAATGGCAGCGTATCGTGCGCGCGACGGTGTTCGCGTGTGGTAGTCTGGCCGCCGTCGGAAGTCCGTGGTGGGGGCCGCGTCTGTTCGCGCAGCTTGACTACTTTCACGTGCGTCGCGTGGAGATCACCGGTGTGCGCTTTGCGAAGGCCACGGAATTGGTTCGCGCGCTTGGTGTTGACACGATGCAATCCGTGTGGCAAGCGATGATTCCACTCGCGACTCGCGTCGCGCGGCATCCGTTGGTGGCGAGTGCTGCGGTCGAGCGCAAGTTGCCGGGAACGCTCATCGTCCATGTGGTGGAGCGTGTACCGGTCGCCCTTGTCAACAGTGCCGGTATGCTGCGCCCGACCGATCTTACCGGCCAAGTGCTGCCGATTGATCCGGCACGCATCTCCGTGGATGCACCGGTGGCGGCGACAGCCGACACAATGCTATTGCGACTGCTTGACGAGCTGCGCGTGGAGGCACCGTCGCTCTACGCGCGCGTCACCGAAGCACGCCGGGACGCCACCGGTCAAGTGCGACTGCAACTGGGGTTCATCACAGTTCGCGCGAATTCCGAGGTGACCGTAGCGCGCGTTCGCGACATATTACCTGTGGAAGCAGATCTCGCGCGGAATCATCTGCGCGCCGTTGAGTTGGATCTTCGCTTCCGCGACCAAGTGATCGTCAGACAGCCATGACTTCCGACCCAATTGTTGCTGCGCTCGATATCGGCACCGCGCACACCACAGCACTCGTTGCTGCGGTGCACGGGGATTTGCCGCGCGCGCCAGTTTTACGCATCCTCGGTGTCGGTCGGACGCGCACGTTGGGACTGCGACGGGGTGTTGTCTCGGATATTGAAGAGGCGACCAAATCCATTCGCAAAGCCGTCGAAGAGGCCAGTCGGAACGCCGGTGTGGTGCCCGAGTCGCTCTACGTCGGCATCGCCGGTGAGCATGTGCGCGCAATGTGCTCGACCGGTGTGGTGGCAATCAGTGGCGATGAAATCACACGCGCGGATGTCGATCGGGTCAACGAAGTCGCGCGGGCGATGGCTATTCCGCAAGATCGCGAATTGCTGCACGCCATCCCGCAAGAATATCGCGTCGATAAGGCCGATGGCATTCGTGATCCCGTGGGGATGATTGGAACGCGTCTCGAAACGGAGATGTATCTCGTCACCATCGGGAGCTCGCCCGCAATGAACTTGCGGAAGAGCATCGAACGCGCGGGTTACAAGGTGCGCGAACTCGTGCTTGAGCCGATTGCCAGTGCTTTGGCCGTGCTCACCGAAGAGGAGAAAGAGCTTGGCGTGGCGCTCATCGAGTTGGGCGCCGGGACCACCGATGTTGCCGTCTTCCACGAAGGTAAAATTCGTCATCTTGCCACCGTGCCATACGGTGGACACGCGGTGACCGGTGATCTCGTGCAGGGGCTCGGCGTCACGCAAAATGACGCGGAGCAATTGAAGGAGGCGTATGGATGCGCGTATGAACCGTTGGTGGCGGCCGATCAACTCATTGCGCTCCCGGCCACCGCGTCGCACGCAGAACGACATCTCTCGCGCGAGCTCATGACGCATATCATCCATCAACGCATGGATGAAATTTTCGATCGAGTGCAACGCGAAATCCAAACCGCTGGTTTTTCCGGTCGACTAAACGCGGG
>JANYFO010000125.1 GCA_025362635.1 Gemmatimonadaceae bacterium
CCGTCGGCCAACAAATTGCGCGCGACGATATTTTGAGAGCACTGGTCGGCATTCAATATCAACGCAACGATGTCGCGTTTGATCGCGGCGCGTTTCGTGTCCGTGGCGATACGGTGGAGATTTATCCCGCCTACGAAGAGCAGGGTGTGCGCATTGAACTTTGGGGTGACGAGATTGAACGCATCTCAAAGATTGATCCGTTAACCGGTGAAACGATTGCCGCCCTTGAACGCACAGCCGTCTATCCCGCCAAACATTTTATCACCAATCGACCAACCGTAGAGCGCGCGATTGTCGCGATCAGGGAAGAGCTAGCGGCGCGCTTGATTGAGTTGCGCGAAGCGGGCAAGTTGCTCGAAGCGCAGCGGCTCGAACAGCGCACGCACTTCGACATTGAAATGTTGTTGGAAATTGGCACGTGCGCCGGTATCGAGAATTATTCGCGGCACATCAGCGGACGTGAAGCCGGGGAGCGACCCGCCTGCCTGCTCGACTATTTTCCAGACGACTATCTCGTCGTGGTGGACGAGTCGCACGTATCGCTGCCGCAAGTACGCGGCATGTATAACGGTGATCGTGCGCGGAAACTAACGCTCGTGGACTACGGCTTTCGCCTGCCAAGTGCGTTGGACAACCGTCCCTTAGTTTTCGAAGAGTTCATGATGCTGGCGCCTCGACTCATCAATGTGTCGGCCACGCCGGGCGAACTTGAATTGCAGCTTTCAGAAGGTGTAGTGGTTGAGCAAGTCATTCGACCAACTGGTCTGCTCGATCCCGAGCTCGAAGTGCGTCCAGTGAAGGGACAGGTCGATGATTTGTTGCACGAAATTCGCTTGCGCGAACGGAAAGGCGAACGAGTACTTGTCACCACGTTGACGAAACGCATGTCGGAAGATCTTACCGATTATTTACAGCAAATGGGTGTACGCGTGCGGTACATGCACTCCGACATTGATGCGATCGAACGCGTTGAAATTATTCGCGGATTGCGACTTGGTGAGTTTGACGTGCTCGTCGGCATCAATTTGCTGCGCGAAGGACTCGATATGCCTGAGGTCTCCCTCGTTGCGATTCTCGACGCCGATCAAGAGGGGTTTTTGCGTAGCGACCGCTCACTCATTCAAACAATCGGACGCGCGGCCAGACATCTGAACGGTCGGGCAATATTGTACGGCGATCGCATCACGGGGTCGATGCAACGCGCGATCGATGAAACAACGCGGCGTCGTAGTATTCAACATGAACACAACGAGTTGCACGGCATCATCCCGCACGGCGTGGTGAAAAGTGTCGACGAAGTGCGGTTCATTACCCGTGTTGCGGACGCGCGCGTCGAGAAAGATCCGGGCGCAGCACCTGCGCCGCGCAAGATCGGCGGTGAGGCGGATCCGAGGTCTCGCGAAGACCTGCAAACGCTGGTCGGCGAACTGGAAACTGCCATGCGCGAGGCCGCAATCGCATTGGATTTTGAGGCCGCCGCGCGATTGCGCGATCAACTGTTTGAAGTGCGCACGGCACTGGGCGATAAACCGTCGCAGGCGCGTGGCAGTACGCAAGCACCCAAACGGCCACCCGGCAGTTCACCGTCGCGTCGATTCGGTGGTAAACGTGGTCGCTGATGTGGAGCAACCCGACAGCGCGCGTCTGGCGCACCTGCTCGAGCGTGGCGCGCCGCGCGCGCCCGACCTCGATACGCTCGAAGCATGGGGACGCGCGCTCGGCGCGGTGCTTCCTCGACCAAGCGTGATTACCCTCGCTGGTGATCTTGGTGCAGGGAAAACCACACTCGCCCGCGCCATCTGCGCAGGGGTTGGCGTGGTTGATTTAAGCGCGGTGACTAGTCCGACGTTCTCAATCGTGCAGCAGTATGACGCACCGCGCGGACGCGTCGTGCATGCCGATCTGTATCGCGTTCGCAGTGATGCCGAACTCGACACGTTGGGATGGGACGAAATTGTTGAATCGGCGGCCGTCCTCTTAGTGGAGTGGCCCGAACGTGCCGCGGCAACCTTGCCGCGCGATACCATTGCGATCACGTTGACACACGACACGCTTGCGGCCGATCGACGCGTACTGCGAGTGCACGCGCCGCGCCTTTAGCGCATGTGGTATTGCGCAGCGTGACCGCCAACGCATCGGTGTGACAACGAGATGGTTGAAGCGTCTGATCGTTGCACATTGGCTTGGCCCGTGCTCCGCGAGGCCGTGCCGCATTCCTCGTTGCTTCAGCCGTGTCTGCACTCGAATGCTCGTCGTCCACTCCAGAAACCGGACGCGCCGTCACGGTGCGTCTTGCTGAGGTCATCTCCGCGCTCACGTACGCGCTGGATTTGACGGAAGGGCAACGGCCTGGCCACACGCTCCGCACGGCGCTCGTCGCGATGCGACTCGGCGGAGAGCTTGGGTTCGATGCGCCAACGATGGGCGCACTGTATTACGCCGCGTTGCTCAAAGATGCGGGTTGCTCAAGTAATGCGGCGCGTATGGCCGCGTTGTTCGGCACCGACGACCAGTCCGTCAAGCGTGATATGCGCCTCGTCGACTGGCATGATCGCTGGCAACTCGCGATGCGCACGGCGAAAAATTGTGGTGTAGGTCGAAGTCCGATTACACGCATTCAACATTTCCTGCGTATTGCGCGCACGCCGCAAATGACGCGTGAAATCATTCAAGCACGGTGTGAACGCGGCGCGCAGATCGCTGTCTCGCTCGGTTTTCCAATCGCAAGCTCGGAAGCAATTGCGCACGTCGATGAACATTGGTGCGGGCTTGGACATCCCGTCGGGCTGGCCGGCGATGAAATCCCCATGCTTTCGCGCGTCTTGTTGCTCGCACAGACGGTGGAAGCATTCTTCACGGAGAACGGTATCGATGCTGCGGTCGCCATGGCACGGCAGCGCCGCGCCACGTGGTTTGATCCCGCGCTAGTTGACCGTGTCGTGAGCTGGCGCCGAGACAAAGCTTGGTGGGCCAGCATCGCTGATGCGGACCGGCTCGATGCGGCGGTTGTTGCACTCGAACCGGGCGGACTGCCGGAGCACGCCAGCGACGATCGTTTAGACGCCATCTCGTACGCGTTTGCCGCAGTGATCGATGCGAAGACGCCGTTTACTTATCGCCACTCCACCAACGTCGCGCGCTACGCCGTTGGTGTTGCGCAAGTACTCGGTGCCAATACACAGCTGTCGCGTGACATCTTGCGCGCCGGCCTGTTGCACGACATTGGAAAATTAGGTGTCTCCAATCGTATTCTCGACAAACCCGGACGCCTCACCGAGATAGAGCGCGACGAAATAAAAAAGCATCCGGTGTGGACATCACAAATTCTAGAACGTGTCCCGGCATTTCGACATTTCGCGGACGCGTCGTCGCGGCATCACGAACGCATTGACGGAAAAGGGTATCCGTGGTCATTGACCGGTGATCATTTGGATTTCACGGCCCGCGTGCTCGCGACGTCCGACGTGTACGAGGCGTTGACGGCGGATCGACCATATCGCGCTGGCATGAGCATCGAGCAGGTGCTGGGCATTATGAAACCCGATCGTGGGAAAGCGTTTGATCCGCAGATCTACGATGCGACCATTGCGCTCGCACACGATGGAACCCTTGCCCGTCTCGCGTCGTCGGCGGATGACGCCATTGAACGGCTCCGACCACAAGGTGCCGCCTCGCCATTGCGGCGCTTAAGCGCGGCGTAGCGACAGTTCGAGGGCGTCGCCCTTGCTTCAGAGCTACCCGCAGGGAATTCTCCACGGCGTGTCCTCGCCAATTCCGTCTCCCGTCCTCGCGCTTGAAGCCGCGACATCGTCTGGGTCTGTCGCCATTGTGGCGGACGGCCGAGTCATCGCGCAGGCGAGTGTGGCAATGGGTGTTACCCGTGATGACACGTTGTTCCCGGCCATTCAGTCTTTGCTGCACAACGCGAATCTCACGGTGCAAAATCTGCGCGGCGTGGTGTGTGGTGCCGGACCCGGAAGCTTCACCTCGTTGCGCATAGCCGCGTCACTCGCGAAAGGTCTGGCACACGCGACCGCCTGTCCGCTATTCGCCGTGTCGTCGCTCTTGCTCGCTGCCGCCGCGTGCGATAAACCCGGACGATACGTTGTGCACGCAGATGCGCTGCGCAGTGAACGCTTCGCACTTCCCGTGGTCATTGACGAGAATCTCACGGTGCGCGCCGAGGGTCCGATCGCTCGGGTTGCGTTCGATCACATTGACGACACGTTTAATGGGCGTCGTCGCCTTGCGGTACAATCATCTCCGGTGGTCGACCAAGAATTTGCGCTGGTCTTGCCCTTGGCCGCACACCTGACACGCGTTGACGCGTGG
>JANYFO010000143.1 GCA_025362635.1 Gemmatimonadaceae bacterium
GCCTCCGAATCGCAGGGCCGTCGTGACTCGTCGAAGATTATGACGATTGCGACGTCGCACGTCGAGTATGAGACGAAGAATCGTCACTACGCGCACGTCGATTGTCCGGGCCATGCCGATTACGTGAAGAACATGATCACGGGTGCGGCGCAGATGGACGGCGCTATTCTCGTGGTGTCGGCTGTGGACGGCCCGATGCCACAGACGCGTGAGCACATTCTTTTGGCGCGTCAGGTTAACGTGCCCTCGGTGCTCGTGTTCCTTAACAAGTGCGATCTCGTCGAAGACGAAGAGCTCCTCGACTTGGTCGAGCTCGAAGTCCGTGAGTTGCTGTCGAAGTACAACTATCCGGGCGACGACGCGCCGGTGATCCGTGGATCGGCGATTAACGCGATCAACGGCGATCCGAAGTGGACGGCTGAATTCGAGAAGTTGTATGAAGCACTCGACAACTACATCCCGGAGCCGATTCGCGAAATTGACAAGCCGTTCTTGCTCCCTGTCGAGGATGTCTTCTCGATCACTGGGCGCGGCACGGTCGCAACGGGTCGTATCGAGCGTGGTATCGTGAAGGTCGGAGAGGAAGTGCAGCTTGTTGGCTACAATTCCGAGAAGAAGACGATCGTCACGGGCGTTGAAATGTTCCGCAAGCTGTTGGACGAAGGCCGGGCCGGCGACAATGTCGGTCTCCTGCTCCGCGGCGTGGACAAGAAGGATATCGAGCGCGGCATGTGCTTGGCGAAGCCGAACTCGATCAAGCCGCACCACAAGTTCCTGGCAGAGGTCTACGTCCTTACGAAGGAAGAGGGTGGCCGTCACACGCCGTTCTTTAAGGGCTATCGCCCGCAGTTCTACTTCCGCACGACGGACGTAACTGGCACGATCGAACTCCCGGAAGGGATGGAGATGGTGATGCCAGGCGACAACATCCAGATGACGATCGAACTGATCATCCCGATCGCGATGGAGGAAGCTTTGCGCTTCGCCATCCGTGAGGGTGGACGCACGGTAGGTGCCGGCGTCGTCACGAAGATCCTCGCCTAAATCAAAGCCGGGTGGGCAGCGATCATCGATCGTTGTCTGCCCGGTTCTTGTCTTTTTCCGAGACCAAGCATGGTAGGACGTATCCGCATTCGTCTCAAAGCTTTTGACCACGCGGTCATCGACCAGGCGTCGGCTGACATTGTGCGTACAGCCGAGAAGACCGGCGCGCAGGTGTCGGGCCCGATTCCGCTTCCAACTAAGACGCAACGTTGGACGGTGCTTCGGTCGCCGCACGTGGACAAGAAGTCGCGAGAGCAGTTTGAGTTGAAGACGCACAAGCGGTTGATCGACATTCTTGATTCTCGTCCAGGAACGGTAGACGCGCTGACGAAGCTCGATTTGCCGGCCGGTGTGGATGTGGAGATCAAGGTCGAATAGTTCGGGTGTGCAGTTGCTGGTGAGGGGGTACTGAGGGGTTCGCACACGGCGTTCTCCTCCACAGTCCAACGGTCAGAACTTTTGGTTCGCCGCGACTCGTACGAGGAAATCATGATCGGCATTATCGGCAAGAAGCTGGGGATGACCCAGCTGTTCAACGAGCAGGGGCAACAAGTGCCCTGCACTGTGGTGGAGGCCACTCCGAATCCCGTCACGAAAGTGATGACGGTCGCGGACGCTGGCTTTGCCTCGGTGGAGCTCGGGTATGGTGCGCAGCGGGTGGCGCGCGAGAATAAGAAGGGAGAGCGCACGCCGAAGGGACGTCGCGCGACGCAGGCGGAAGTTGGACACGCGAAGAAGGCGGGGCTTGATGCGCCGCCGTCGGTACTGCGGTCCTTTCGTCTCGACGATGCTCCGGGGAAAAACCCGGAGGTTCCGACGTACACGGTGGGCGATACGGTGACGGTCGGCATCTTCGCGCCGGGTGAACGCGTGAAGGTTGAAGGCACCACCAAGGGACATGGTTTCCAAGGCGTCGTGAAGCGCTACGGATTTCACGGCGGTCCAAACACACACGGCAACACGAAGCATCGTCGTCCTGGATCGATCGGCGCGGGTACTAACCCGTCGCGCGTTATCAAGGGCAAGAAGATGCCGGGTCAGTACGGCAATGTTCGCCATACGGCCATCGGAATTCGCATCGAGAAGATCGACGCGGAACGCAATCTCATTTATCTGCGCGGTAGTGTGGCGGGGCCGACCAACGGCATCGTCTTCGTGCGGAAGCAGGGCTGATCATGACTGAGACTCAGACGTTCGAAGCGCGCGCTTTTTCCGCGCAGGGCAAGCAGGGGGGCACGCTCACTCTGCCCGAGGCTACGTTCGACGGCATCGTCAACGTGCCGGTCATGCATCAGGCCGTGAAAGCATTTTTGGCCAATCGTCGCCAGGGTACGGCGTCGACGAAGACGCGCGGCAAGGTGGTCGGTGGTAACCAGAAGCCGTGGAAGCAAAAGGGCACTGGTCGTGCTCGTCAGGGCTCGATCCGCGCGCCAAACTGGCCAGGCGGTGGTACGGTGTTTGGTCCGATTCCGCGCAAGTACACGCAGATCGTGCCGAAGCAGGTCAAGTCGCTGGCGCGCAAGAGCGCGTTCAATGCACGGGCCCGTGAGGGTGCGGTGATGGTGGTTGATGCGTTATCGTGGTCGGAACCGAAAACCAAGGCGATGACTGCATTGTTGGTCTCGATTGGTGCGGCCGATAAAAAGGTGTTGTTCCTGACGGATGGTGTGAAGCCCAACGTCTATTTGAGCGCGCGCAATCTCGAGACGGCGCACGTGATGCCGTATACCGACGCAAGTACGTATCACATTCTTTGGTCGGATGTGGTGGTGATTGAGGCGTCGGCGTTGAACGAGACCCAGGCCGTGGCCGCGGACGCCGAATTGGCGACTGTGAAAAAGCCGCGTGCCAAGAAGGCGGCGCCCGCCGCGTCGGAGGCATAAGCGATGGCCACTCTGCATCGCACCATCGTGCGCCCCATTATGACCGAGGCCACGTCGTCCGCATATCAGGATCGCGGCGAATACACGTTTGAAGTGGCGCCTGACGCCAACAAGTACTCGATCAAGACCGCCATCGAAACTCTTTTCGGCGTAAAGGTCGTGGGAGTTTGGACATCGAATGCGCGTGGTAAGGCGCGTCGTGTCGGGCAGTCGATTGGTCGTCGTCCACATACAAAGAAGGCGATTGTGAAGCTCCGCGCGGGCGATTCCATTGCGATCTTCGAGGGCTGAGGACCATGGGCATTCGTCAATTCAAACCAGTCACGAAGGGCACGCGCTTTCGTTCGGTCTCCGATTTTGCCGAGATCACGCGTAGCACGCCTGAAAAGTCGTTGGTCGAGCCGAATAAGAAATCCGGTGGCCGCGACAATCATGGTCACATCTCGATGCGTCGCATCGGTGGCGGTCACAAGCGTCAGTATCGCATTATCGATTTCAAGCGCAACAAGCACGGCATTACGGCCGTGGTGCGTGAGATCGAATACGATCCGAATCGTTCAGCGCGTATTGCGTTGCTCGAGTACGCGGACGGCGAGAAGCGCTACATCTTGCATCCGAAGGGGCTCAAGCAGCACGACACTGTTGTCTCGGGACCTGGTTCCGATGTGCGTGTTGGCAACTGCATGCCGCTGAAAGAAGTGCCGCTCGGTACGGCGGTGCACAACATCGAGCTCAAGATCGCGAAAGGCGGTCAAATGGCGCGCTCGGCGGGTGCGTTTGCGCAGGTGGTCGCGAAGGAAGGCGAGTACGTGACGCTGCGCATGGGCAGCACCGAAATGCGTCTCGTGCACGGTAATTGTGTCGCAACCATCGGTGAAGTTGGTAACTCCGAGCATGAGTTGCAGTCGCACGGTAAGGCGGGCAAGAGCCGCTGGTTGGGCAAGCGTCCGAAGGTGCGTGGTGAAGTGATGAACCCGGTGGACCATCCGCACGGTGGGCGTACACGCGGTGGTCGTAACGTGGTGAGTCCGTGGGGCAAGCCGGAAGGTGTGAAGACGCGCAACAAGAAGAAGTCGTCGCAGCGTCTGATCGTGCGCGGCCGCAAGCGCGGCAAAGCAACGCAGTGATCCGCTAGCGAGAACAGAGAACCGATATGTCAAGAAGTATCAAGAAGGGTCCATTCGTTGCTGAGCGCCTCGAGACGAAAGTTCTCGGGATGAATGCTCGTAGCGAGAAGAAGGTGGTCAAGACGTGGTCGCGCGCGAGCACGATCCTGCCCGAATTTGTCGGGCACACCTTTGCCGTGCACAACGGAAACAAGTTCATTCCGGTGTACGTGACAGAAAACATGGTGGGGCACAAGCTCGGTGAGTTTTCGCCGACGCGTCTGTTTCGCGGTCATGCCGGTCAGAAGGTGACCGACAAGAAGGCGTCCGGCGTTCCGAAAGGAGGCAAGTAACCTATGGCTACGAAAGTGAAGGTTGGCATCGAGGCGCATGCCATCCAGCGCACGACGCGACAGTCGCCGTACAAGATGCGTTTGGTGATCGATCAGATTCGCGGTCAGCGTGTGAATGACGCGCTGGCGTTGCTGAAATTTTCGAAGAAGGGCGCGGCCACGCAGATCGAAAAGACGTTGGCCAGTGCGGTAGCAAACGCCGAGCAGGCGGCCCGTAAAACCAACACGTCGCTGGATGTGGATGCGTTGGTGATTACGAAGGCCATCGTGAACGAAGGCCCGAAGCTCAAGCGTTGGACGCCGGCGGCCATGGGCCGTGCGACGCCGATGATTAAGCGGACGAGTCACGTCGAGATCATCGTGACGGAGGTGGTGCGCTAATGGGACAGAAAACTAATCCGATCGGGTTCCGCCTCGGTGTCACGAAGAACTGGCGCTCGACCTGGTACGCGAAGAAGGAGATGCCGGCGCTCATCCGCGAGGATGCGTTGATCCGGAAGTACCTGAAGGCGCGCCTTGAGAACGCTGCTATTGCCGACGTGCGCATCGAGCGCAAGCCTGGGAAAGTGGTGGTCACGATTCACACTGGTCGTCCTGGTGTGGTGATCGGCAAGAAGGGTGCGGAAGTCGATAAGTTGCGCGATGAGCTCACGCAGCTGAGCGGGAAGGAAGTCGGAATCAATGTCGAGGAGATCAAGCGCCCAGAGGTTGAAGCGCAGCTCGTCGCCGACAACATTGCCGCGCAGTTGGC
>JANYFO010000145.1 GCA_025362635.1 Gemmatimonadaceae bacterium
CGGGTTGATCGACGGTGTCGTGCTCCCCGACGCCGCACTGCGCGGCGGGTCAACTCCCGCGGACTCGCTGGCATGGCTCGCGGATTTCGCGCGCGTCGCCGCGATGCCGATCTTCGTGACGCTGAACGCGCCATCGGCCGAACGTGCCGCTCATGAAGCCGAGCAACTCGGTCGCGTTGCCGACAATGTGGTCGTGCAGTTGCCGTTCGCGGACCCATACATCCCGCTCATGCATCGCCTAGCGAGCACCGGCGTAAAAGTCGCGTCGACATTTGTTGGCTCGGCGTCACAAGCTATGTTGGCGGCGCGAACGGGCGCCGCTTTCATTTTTGTCGATGTTGATCGCATTGATGCAGCGGGCGCCGATGCCTCGTCGACACTGTCGCACGCACGACGCTTGTTGAATAGCGCGGCGTCAGAATCTGATTTGGTCGCCGTCTTTCCGTCGCCCGGCACTGCACTCGCGGCATGCGCGCTCGCAGGCGCCGATGCTGCAGTGATCGGAACCGCCGCCTTACGCGCCATGATCGCGTATCCGTTCACCGAACAGTCGCTTATGGATGGTGCGCGACGGCCTCCGCACGGCGAGCGACTTCGCGCGACCTCATTGTGACGCGCGTTCGCCTATACCTTGTGCTTGTGGCGTCGGTGTGCGCTGTCGGCTGCGAAGGCGCAACGCCCGTGCCGTCAAACGCGCAATCGCGAACAACATCGTCGTCGCGTCCGGTGCCCAGCGCTGGACCGGCAACAAGCATCACCGATGCACGGCGCACGGCAATCACAACGGCCGTGGAACGAGTGTCGCCCGCTGTTGTCACCGTGCAGACGGAAACAACCGAACGTGTTCCCGCAGATTTTTTCGAGTACTTCTCTGGCGGCCGCAGCGGCCAGCGGCGAAGCGCGGGGATCGGTTCTGGATTTGTGATTCGTGACGACGGAGTGATCGTGACGAATGCACATGTCATCAACGGTGCGTCAAAAGTCTCGGTGGCCATGCGGGACGGCACGACGTACGACGCGAAGATCGTGGGCATCGATGAGACCAACGATCTCGCGGTGGTGCGCATTGACGCGAAGAAGCTTGCGGTCGCAACTCTGGGCACGTCGTCCGATCTCCTTGTCGGCGAGTGGACGATTGCCATTGGTAATCCGTTCGGATTTGTTCTCGGTAATAGTGAGCCCAGTGTCTCGGTCGGCGTTGTGAGCGCGGTCGGTCGGAACTTGGCGGGTCGGGGAGACGGCGGCGGTGTGTACGTGGACATGATCCAAACCGATGCTGCAATCAATCCCGGCAATTCTGGGGGGCCTCTTGTCAATGCCATGGGCGAGGTCATCGGCGTCAACAGTTCGATTTATTCGCCAAGTGGTGGCTCAATCGGTTTGGGCTTTGCAATTCCGATTGACCGCACAAAGCGCATTGTCGAAGATTTGTTGGAGCATGGTTCCGTGCGCCAGCCGTGGGTGGGCATCCGATTACTCGTTCCACAAGTTGAAAGTGCCCGCGCGGCGGCCGCGGCAGGGGCGATTGTACAACGCGTCGTGCCAGGTTCCCCGGCCGCGCGTGCGGGCGTGCTTGCGGGTGATCAAATTATTCGCGCCGGCACGCGGAGCGTTCGCAATCCGTTTGACTGGGAGGCGCGTTTGCTCGACCTACGCGTCGGGGACGCGCTCCCGATCGTGGTGCGACGCGGCACGCGTGACGTGAGCATGAGCTTGAAAGTGGCAGATGCCCCCGAGGTCAGCGCGCCCAAGGTTACCGTGTTGCGGGAACTACAATTGGTCTCGTTAACTGACGTGATTCGGCAGGAGCGTGGCATTGACGCGACGTCGGGCGCGCTTGTGTATAAGACGTCGGATCGAATCACCGAAGAGATCGGCTTTCAAGGTGGTGATCTGATTGTGCAGGTTGGCACGACGCGCATTACGACGGCCGAATCTGCGTCAAAAGCCATCGAAGCCTATGGCAGTCGTGGTCCCGTGCTCGTCTACTTTTACCGCGGACGTCAGTTGCTTCAAGCCTCATTTTCGCTGCGATGATAATCGTGCCAGCTGCCGATCCGACGTTGTACTCGTCTCCATTGTCGGAGCGATATGCGTCGCGCGCGATGCTCACGTTGTGGGGCCCGCAAACGCGATATGCGCTCTGGCGCGAACTCTGGCTTGCCTTAGCAGAAGCACAGCGTGCGCTCGGCGTGCCAATCCCTGATGCAGCCTTGTCCGCCATGCGGGCGCATCAGCATGACATCAATTTTCCACTTGTTGCCGAGTACGAGAAAAAATTTCGCCATGATGTGATGGCGCATGTGCACGCCTTTGGTGATGTCGCACCCGCTGCGCGCGCGTTCATTCACTTGGGCGCGACGAGTTGCTACGTCACTGACAATGCAGAGTTAATACTGATGCGACGCGGCCTCTCCTTACTTCGTGAGAAGTTGCTTGGTGTGTTGGACGAACTGGGTGCGTTTGCGCGTGCGTGGCGCGATGTACCAACGCTGGGATATACGCACCTACAACCAGCGCAGCTGACGACCGTTGGAAAACGGGCGACGTTGTGGATGCAGGACATCGTGCTCGATCTCGAAGATCTTGATTATCGGATCGCGCAAATGCCGTTTCGCGGAGTCAAAGGTACCACCGGTACGCAGGCGAGCTTTTTGTCGTTGTTCGACGGCGATCATGCTCGTGTGCGCGAACTGGATCGCATGGTCACTGCGCGCATGGAGTTCGCGACATCGATTCCGGTGAGTGGTCAAACATACTCGCGAAAGATTGACGCGCAGGTGTTGGGTGCAGTAGCGGGAGTCGCTGCAACGGCGTCGAAATTTTCAGGTGACATTCGGATGCTGCAGGCGTTTGGCGAAATCGAAGAACCGTTTGAGAAGCATCAGATTGGTTCGTCGGCGATGGCCTACAAACGCAATCCCATGCGCTCGGAACGCATCGCGTCGCTCGCGCGGTTTGTTCTCTCGCTTGAGCCGAACGCAAATCACACGCACGCGGTTCAATACTTTGAACGCACGCTCGACGACTCCGCCAACCGCCGATTGTCGATACCAGAATCGTTTTTGGCGACAGATGCGATTTTAGTATTAATGCACAACGTTGTACGTGGTCTTGAAGTGCATCCGGCACGCATTCGCCGTCGTGTTGATGACGAATTGCCATTTATGGCCACGGAAGAACTTATTGTGCGGTTTGTGCGGGCCGGTGGGGATCGCCAAGTGGCGCATGAGCTTATTCGCGGTCACAGCCTCGAAGCGGCACGCGTTGTGAAGGACGAAGGGTTGCGGAATGATATGCTCGAGCGGCTGGCGGCGGATCCGGCGTTCGGCGTTCCGCTGTCGGATTTGCAGGAAACGGCCGATCCCTCGCGCTTCGTAGGGCGTGCGCCACAACAAGTCGACGAATTTCTTGATGAAGTCGTGGCACCGTGGTTAGCGCGCGAGCGACGTGCCTCCAACATCGAAGAAGTGCGCGTATGACAAGCGCCATGGTCGGAACGTCACTACCGCTACCGCTTCTGCGGCAAGGGAAAGTGCGCGATGTGTACGAAGTCGATGCGGATCGTTTGTTGTTGGTGGCGACGGATCGCATCAGCGCGTTTGATGTCGTCATGCGCGAAGCCATACCATACAAGGGTGCCGTGCTCACGCAACTTTCGGCGTGGTGGTTTGGCCAACTTGGCGCACACGTAGCGCACCATTTGTTGACGGCTGATACCGACGAGATTATTCGAGACATTCCGTTGCTTGCTGCGCATCGTGAGGTGCTCGCGGGCCGCTCCATGCTTTGCGTGCGCACTGACGTTGTGCCAATCGAATGTGTAATTCGCGGGTATCTCACGGGTTCTGCGTGGAAAGAATACAAAGCCTTGGGAACGTTGGCTGGTGAGCCGTTGCCGTTGCACTTGTTGGAGAGTGCGCGACTCGAGCCATCTCTATTTAGTCCGGCCACGAAAGCGGAAACTGGCCACGACGAAAACATTACCGTCGCGAGTGTTGCTCATGCAGTCGGCGCCGAAACCGCCGCTGAACTGGAGCGACTATCTCGCACCGTGTACGAGCTTGGACGCGTAACGGCAGCGTCGCGTGGCATTCTCGTTGCCGACACGAAGTTTGAGTTCGGATTGCGCGACGGCGCACTGGTACTGATCGATGAAGTGCTGACGCCCGACAGTTCGCGTTTTTGGGCGTTGGATACGTACGTTCCTGGGCGCGGCCAGCCGAGTTTTGATAAGCAGCCATTGCGTGATTGGTTGGACGTTGAGCGCACCGCCGGTCGGTGGAATGGAGATGCACCAGCGCCGTTTCTGCCCGATGCCGTTATTCGCGCCACGAGTCTTCGTTACCGCGACGCGTTTGCGCGTCTCACGGGTAGTCCACTTGACTTGGCACGGCTTGGCCTGCCGGAGGATCGGCACTGATGTTTGCCCGCGAAGGATATCCGTTCATGTTTGGTGCGGCCGCGCTCGCCGCGCTCGCCTACTTAGCCGCGTTGCGCTTTCGATTGTGGCCACTGTGGCTCGCGGCGTATGCGCTGACGATTGTCGCGCTTTGGGTCGCATGGTTTTTCCGCAATCCAGTACGCGTCGGCGAGCGTGGGCCGTCGGTGGTGGTGTCGCCAGCGGACGGACGTGTTGTGCTTATTCGAACGGTCGATGAACCCACGTTTGTGCACGGGCAATCGTTGCGTGTCTCAGTATTTATGAACGTGTTTGATGTACACGTCAATCGATATCCACTGAGTGGCACCGTGCAGCACGTCGTACATAAGGCGGGGAAATTTCTCAACGCCGCCGTTGAGGCGTCGAGCGACGATAACGAACAGGCGTCTGTGGGACTGGTCAGTGGCACCCATCGCATTTTGGTGCGTCAGATCGCCGGACTCATCGCACGGCGTATCATCACCGATTCGAAGGCCGGTGATGTCGCGGTGCAAGGCGCGCGCATGGGACTTATTCGCTTTGGGTCACGCGTTGACGTCTTTCTCCCGACGACCGCGGTACTGCGTGTCGCTGTTGGTCAACGCATGCAGGCTGGTGTCACCGTGCTCGCCGATCTTCCGGTCGCGTGATTAGCGACGCGAATGACAAGTCGGTGCGGCGCCTGCGGCCACGCGCAGCGGTCGCGCTGCCCAACGGCTTCACGTTGGCGAATTTATTTTTCGGCATCTTTGCCGTGGTGTCTGCATCTCGCGGCGAGTTTGACGCAGCCGCGCGGTACATCGTGTTTGGTGCGATTGCCGATACACTCGATGGGCGTATTGCACGAGCGACAAATTCAGGCAGTAAATTCGGCTCCGAACTCGATTCGCTGGTCGATGCCATCTCGTTCGGCACGGCGCCCGCTTTGATCATGTATTTCTTGGCGCTCAACGAAACACGCTGGGACTGGATCTTTTGCTTTTTCTTCACGGCGTGTGCTGTGATGCGTCTCGCGCGGTTCAATGTCGAGCAAGCCGGTCGGCC
>JANYFO010000171.1 GCA_025362635.1 Gemmatimonadaceae bacterium
GTCGGTTAGTGATCGACAAGCGACGCTCGGCGGCGCGACGTGGTATAGACGTTGAAGTAGAAGATGGACACGCGGCGTCGGAGTTTGATGCGCTTGATGCGCTGATCGCTGATGAAGCGTCGCAACAGATGGTGAAAGCCATTGCGCAACTCACTCGCATGCAGCGGGAAGTGTTTGCGCTCCGAGTACAGGAAGGACGCAGCTACAAGGAGATCGCGGATATTCTCGACACCTCCGAGGGCGCGGCACGTGTGCACTATCACAACGCCATGCGCGCGGTGAAGGAGTTTCTCGATGACTGACTGCAGCAACGCTGAGATTCGTGATGTACTCCCCGACTATGTCGCGGAGTTGCTTGTGCATGACGAGAAAGCGCGCGTGCAAGCGCACATCAGTCTTTGCGCCGATTGCGAGAGCGAAGTGACGCTGTTGCGCGTCGCACGTGCGGTGCGACCGCAAGCAATTCACATTGATGTGGCACGCATTGTGTCGGCGCTGGCAAGTGCGTCGTTGCAGCGGTTGTCCACGCCACCGTCTATGCATAAAAAATCACGCCCGCCGAAGTTCGCGCGGAGCATGTGGCGTGCAGCGGCAGCGATTGGATTACTGGTCGTTGGTGGTTGGTCGCTGATGATCGTGCGCAACGGTGGCGTCGCGACGTTGGGTACGCCGCGTTCTGACACGGCACGGATGGCGGAAGTGGCCGAGCAGCTGCCATCGGTGCCCGTTGCTACGTCACGACAGGCGGCCGTGTCAGTTGGCGATCTCAGTGCGTACTCGGATGCGGAGTTGCAGCGTATGTTGTCGCGACTAGAGCAGTGGGATGGCGCCACTGCAGCCGAACCGTTACCGCAAGTTCCAATCGTGCCCGTCGCACGTGGCGGGAGTGAGCCATGAAAACCGTGCTAAGGTCTGTCGTGATTGCGTCCGGGTTGCTTTGCGCACCGGCCTCACCGTCGCGTGCGCAAGGCGCGCCCGCGGTTGCAGCAGGACAGCAGGCGCAGCCGCCACGCGTAACAGAAGCAACGCGCGCCATGCTTGAGCGTCGTGTGCAGGATCGCGTGAATGAAATTGTGCGTGCGCGACTCGCGCTATCCGACGAGCAGTTTCAGCAACTGCGCGCGCTCGCCACGCGCATTGAGGACGACAAACGCGCATTGCGGAACGACGAACTCACGACACGATTTTCGCTGCGTCAAGAGTTGCTGGCTGGCGATCGTGTGAACGAGGTGCGTGTTGGTGAACTGCTTGACAAGATGCCAAAGCTCGAGCGCCGGCGTTTGGATATCATGGAGGCTGAGCAGCATGATTTGTCGAAGTTTTTGTCTCCCTCACAGCGAGCGCGATATTTCGCGTTACAGGATGAGTTGCGTAAGAACATGCAGGACATGCAACGTCGGCGATTGGGTGGCGAGGGCGACAGTGCAACGCCCGGCCTCGGTGTCAAGCGGCCTTTAGGCGCTGGTAGACGTCTGAAAATGCCGCCTGCGCTGCCGTAGAAAGGATGTAACAAACGAAATTGAAGTAAACTGGCTGTGGCCGGTGGCGGGCCGCGATGGTCGCGACTACACTTGCTGGAGTGTGACGCAGATGGTTGCGCATGCGCCCGGGTGGCGGAACTGGCAGACGCAGGGGACTCAAAATCCCCCGACCTTACGGTCTTACGAGTTCGACCCTCGTCCTGGGCACTTTAATGTGGTGTGAATGTTTGCATTATGATAAAGCGTTTCGATCATGTACGTACGAGCGCAGGCTCGGGTAAAAGCGAGGAGAATGGTGCGCGGGTGGGGCGGCGAACGCGCGGTACTGCTGGCCGACGATCTGCTACAACGTTCTATGTTTGAACCAATTTCCACAGGCGTTCTCTAGACGCGCTGCGATAGGCACGAGGATTGCCACTATTTGTGTGTCCGCCGCTGATGTTGCGATTGCGACACATGGAGACGGAAGGCTCACGTAAACCTTGGTGGCGGCATGCATGTGATTGCTTGAAGTTCTGAAATCAAAGTTCAACATTAAATTTCATCACATTAAATGCGGAGCGTTACATGTCTAGCTCGCGTTTTTCCCTCATTGCTTGCGCCGTCTGTTTCATCGTCATTGCGCGGCCCACTCAAGCTCAAGCTGGCGCTAGCACTGCGGTGCGTGGAGGGTATTCTGCACAGCCCGCCGAAGTGAAGCAGTACCTACTCAATCGTGCTTTCGCAAAGATTCCGCTCACGGCGGCGCAGAAAGACAGTGCACTCGCGCTCATCACCCGGCAACTCGCCGAGAATGCGACTATCGACTGGGCAGGCACCGACGCGTTTTTGAAGCGCGATGCAATTGTCGACCGCCGGAACGAGGCCCTGCGTGCGCTGCTGCCGAGCGAGAAGGATCGCGCGACGTTTGACATCAACATCGACCTCTTATACCCCGGTCGTAGTCACGCGGCATTGCGTCCGGAGTGAGCCAATGTGCCGGGCTTGGTGGCTCGCGACACTGATTGCGGCTCCGTTAAGTATCCGGGCGCAGACCGTGCTGGGCGGCGCGACAACGATCATAGTGCAGGGGCGGGTCGTTCGGACCGATAGTGTGCCCATTGCCGGCGTGCTCGTCACGTTCGAGGCCAGTGGGACGGGTGCGATCCGCACCGCGCGTACGGATAGCGAGGGGCGCTATAAAATGCCTTGGGTCGGCGACAACCGTTCCGCATCGCTCACAGCACTGAGCATCGGCCACCGCCGGCAGCGGCGAACTGTAGATCGGTTGGTTGCGACAAATGGCATTTTGCATGCGGATTTTGTAATGCCTGATGCGATGACGCTGTTGCCCGCACAGAAGATCGTCGGCGTGCGACCGACTCCCTTGCGCGACGGGGCCGGCCGCGGCACAACGCCGGGAGAAAGGCGAACGGGCCTCGACTCGGAATCTGGTTTGTCAGGCGACCTCTCGGGCGATGTAACAGCGGCGTTGGGCTTGATCCCTGGCGTGACGCTGACGACAAGCGCCGACGGCACGCTCAAAGCGAGTGTGTTTGGCTTGTCTGAGGATCAGAACGGACAGACGTTGAACGGCGCGAACTTGTCGGTCGGTGTGCTTCCACGTGACGGCCTCCTCAAATCGGTGCGCCTAGCGACTTACGATCCGAAAGTTGGCCGATTTGGTGGCCTACAAGAAACGACGACCGTACCCAGTGGGACCTTCCTCTCCCTGCGCTCGCTTCACCTCACGGTGGATGATCCGGCCTTGCAGCACACCACTCCAGCAAGCCTTGCCTTGGGCAGCACGGCACGTGAACTCATTGTGAGCGGCACCGCGTCCGGTCCGTTCCATCGCGAGCGGCAGGCATTTAGTGGCGCGTGGCAGCTCCAGCAACGGTCAAGCGATCTCATATCGCTTCTGAATGGCACTCCATTGGCGTTGCAGGCCGTTGGCGTCAGTGCGGATTCCGTTGCAGTTGTCCTCGCGACTGCGCGACGCCTCGGTCTCCCGCTGACTACGGGAGGTGCCGCCAAAAAACGGACGACGACGAGTGGCTCTGTTGTTGGCCGACTGGATTTCACGGCAAACGCGCAGGCGACGGGCGACCAAACGAAGGATGTGCTGTATCTATTACTCAACGGCAGTTGGAAGCAAACGCGTGGACTCAATGTGAGCCCAACCGGACTTCCAACCAAAGGTTCGACGTCGGGTCATCGTGATGCCGCCGCGTTGCTCAATTTTGCGCCATACTTACGATCTGCGCTCAATGAAACGCAAACGCGCGTGTCCTACAGCGAAGACGAAACATTGCCGGTGCTGTCATTACCGAGCGCGAGCGTGCTGCTGGACTCCCGATTACCGGACGGAACGGACGGCTCTATCCCCGCTTCAGCTCGGCGGAAACGGCGGTACGCGCAGTGTTCTGCGGTCGCTCACCTGGGAAACCAGTACTGACGTGTCGTGGATGACTTTCGACGCCTCGCACAAGTTTAACGTGTACGCGAATGCCGAACTCCGAGGATTCGATCAGAAGCAGTGGGTAAATCCGCTTGGTGAGTTCAGCTTTAATTCGCTGAACGCGTTAGCGGATGGTGCAGCGTCAAGCTTCGTGCGGACGCCCACTGCACAACACAGCGTCGGCCACGTCTGGCAAGGCGTTTTTGCGGTCAGCGATGCTTGGTATGTGAGCCAGAGCACGCGCAGCCAGTACGCGCCGGGAGGGCGCGGACTTATGGTGCAATACGGCCTGCGGATTGACGCGGAACGCTTTGCGCCTGCGCCCGCACTTAATCCGCAGGTACTTTCGATATTTGGCGTACGAACCGATCATGTGCCCTCCGCGATTGCACCGCAGCCGATGATTGGTCTCACGTGGAATGTCGGCGAGTTCCGCCAGCAGAGTGGCGTCGCCGTGCGAACGGAGACGCGGAGTCGACTGGACGCGGGCATCCGACTGTATCGAGGGACGGCATCACCGCTCAGCGTCGCCACCGTCGCTCGCCGAACGGGTCTCGCCGATGCGCTTCAGCAGCTCCAGTGTTTCGGAGCGGCCGCACCGCGTCCCGACTGGGTCGCGTATGCGCAGTCTGAGGCTCTGGCGCCGACGCAGTGTCTCGACGGTACGTCGCCCGCGTTGGCCCAAACCACGCCACCGGTGTCGCTCTTCGCTCCGACTTACTCCATTCCTCAGAGCTGGCGCAGCGAAGTGAATTGGACCTGGCTATTTAGTGGTCAGGTCTCGGGAAATTTGAGCGCGACGTTCGTTCAAAACATTCATCAAGCGGACCCGTTCGATCTCAATTTTCGCGCTTCGCCACGTTTCGCACTGACACGTGAAGCTGGGCGTCCGGTGTTTGTATCGCCGAACAGTATTGATCCCGCCTCGGGACAGGTGGCAACGACCGATTCCCGGATCAGTGAAGCTTACGCGCAGATTACGGAGCAGCGCTCTGATCTCGCTTCTTCGCAACGCCAACTCACGGCGGGTCTCACGCTCCGGTTCGGCACGAGTGGATTTGTTTCCGCCATGGCCTCGACGCCCGCCAAGGTGAATGCCACGATAAAGGGGTGGTACAGCTACGCCGACAGCCGGAGCGAGGTGCGCGGCTTCAGCGGCAGTACGGGGGGCGATCCCTCCGCGACGTTTTGGACCCGTGGCACAACGCCGCACCACACCGTTCAGTTGGTGTGGAATGCGCAACTAGATCGCTGGGTCAGCATTAGTATTTCGGGGCGCCTGTCCTCCGGTACGCCATTCACGCCATTCGTCAATCGAGATATCAACGGTGACGGGTACGCGAACGACCGGGCGTTCGTGTTTAATACGGCGACGACGAGCGACCCTTTTTTACGCGCAGGCATGGCAACGCTGCTCGCTTCGGGATCGCCACAGGCGCGCGCTTGTCTCACCACGCAAGTCGCAATGCTCGCCGATCACAATAGTTGCGTTGGCCCATGGTCTGTGACACTTGGCACGATTACAGTGACGGTCGGCCCCTTTCGCTTAGGTCTCGGTAATCGCGGAGCACTCACGCTTTACGTCAACAATGCGCTCGGCGGCTTGGACCAAGCGTTGCACGGAACGAAACAGCTGCGGGGTTGGGGCCAGCAAGCCTTCGTCGATCCCGTTCTGGTAAACGTGCGTGGATTTGACCCTACCTCCCAGCAGTTTCGGTATACGGTCAACCCGCGATTCGGTTCGAGCGCCGCATACCGCGAGCTGTTTCGCCCGCCGTTCCGAGTTACCGTCGACTTTAGGCTCGATATCGGTCGTAACCTTTCATCCCAGGCACTGACTTCCTTCGTGAAGCACGGCTTGGAAGACGACCGCGTCACAGTAGACGGGCTTAAGGCAGCGATGCTTCGATCCGCGTCTCTAATGGAGGCCGGTGGACTGTCGCGAATTCTCCAACAGCGCGATTCTCTCGCTTTGACAAGCGCTCAAGTCGCCCAACTGCGAGCGTTTGCGTTCGGCCTCGACGCACAGCGCGATTCGCTGTACGCCGACCTCGCGCGGACCCTGACTTCACCCGGTGTCAACCTTCACTCGACGGAAATACGGGATCGTTGGAACACGGCCATTGTCGCATCTGTCCGCGCAGCATATACCACGGGAGCAGGCGCGCGCGCCGTCCTGTCCGAACCGCAACTCGCATGGCTTCGCGCGCGTCATTTAAGCAACAGTCTCGAATACTCGCCCGACTGGTTAACGCGGACGTTGCGCACACCGCAGCTGTTGCCGCGATGAGTCGCATACCTCGCGCGATAATCGGCAAATGGAGAATGCCCGACGAAGGATAGATGCGCAGGGGAGAGGGAGCGGGGCGCGGCATTTGCGAACACACCTCCACGCGCGATGGCATGAGCATCACAATCCTATTGTCGCACAACGTGTCTCACAGTTTGTCGCGCACTTGATCAGCGCGATCAGTGCATCACCGGTGTAGTAGCGAACATCAGCAACGCGCCACGCACCATATTTTTGGTGTAATGCTTACACCGCCACGCGATCGCGATAAGCGATTGGCGTCTCGTCTTTTGATGCTGGCCGAGCAAATACGTATCGATGGCGGTGCGCATGTGGTCGGTCATCCATTGCTGCTTTTTGGCGACCGAAGCGCGATCAAGTCCCATATCACCAGCGAAGTGCTATTCGAGAAATTCCTGCAAGTTTCGACCGCTCTTCCTCCGCTTTAATACGTACCTTCAAATGGGACGAGTAGACGCATTTCGCGAACTCTGCGCATTCATCGGGCTTGACGCGGCACCGCTAATGGCGTCCATTGGCGTCGTAGCAACACCAAGCGCATAACTCCACGATACCCTTATCAGTGAGATTCCAATGGGACTGAACGAACGGCGCGCAGTCAAAGAATTACAGGAGGTTACGCTGCCAGCCCGCGTGAACGAAATCGAAGAGATTTGCGGCAAAGCTATCCCTTATGATGTGGATTGGGAGAGTCTCGCGGATGACGCGGACGCGTTGAACTTCATTGATAATGCGTCGTGCCACCGTCTCAACATGGCACTCCGCATGATCTGCCAAGATGAGATGGGAAAGGAAGCAGTTCGCGACGGTCTGACCGTGATCAAACTCAAAAACGTGAAAGAAAAATCCGATATGTCCATGACCTTCGAAAAGGGCGTGCTTTCCATGCACTGCGCGTACGCGCTTCGCACGGATGGCTTGTTTCGCGATGACGATATTCGCGCACTCCTGGTGAAGAAGCTGTAAGTGCGCGTTGTTGGCACACTGTTGCTTATCACACTTGTAACAACGGTCGCGCACACGCAGCCACCAAACACGGGTCAAGCGACAACATTCATCGCAACACTTAGCTTTCATGAGAGCCGAAGCGCGACCACGAATGTTGTCACCGTTCCTACGTTTCGTGCCGTGTTTTGTAAGACCAGCAGTGCATGGGCGCCTATCGGCCAGAAGGCGAACTGTCGTGCGCCAACTGACGGTACATGGACAATGTTGCACAACGGTCAATCGCTTGGCACACTGTCCACGCGATCCAATCGCATTGTATCGGGCATGGCGTCAATCCCGCGCATTGCCGTTGGCGACGAACGATTCGAAAGTTGGCTCGGTGCGGTACATGACCGACCGCTGGCATTAACGACAGCGCGCTATGTCCACGAGACGGAAGGATGGATGGTGAGTCGATTGTCAGCGAACGAGCAGGCGATCTTTGTGCGCGCCTTTCGCGCCAGGGTTGTGCTGCCACACTGCGATATGACACCGCGCAGCGTCACGCCAGCGACGGTTGACGGGTTTGTTGAGCTCGACATCGCTGTGCGAAAAGTGCTTCGCTCAGCGGCGGGGCAGTTGCTGGTCGGTCTTGCCATTAACGAACAGCGAAAACCGTGCGACGACGTTCGTGATCCCGCACGTACCGAACACTGGTTCATCAAGCGCGGCGACGAGGCACCACATTTCATTGGCAACGAGATGCACGTCGTCGACGCGTTCGATTTCGACAATGATGGGCGCACAGAGTGGCTTTTCTCATTGTCGCGCTACAACGAAGATGGGTTCATTCTCTTCTTCGATGCGTTTCGAAAATCCGTGCAGTCCACTTGGCACTATCACTAGGCGCCACGCTTATTTAGAGGCGATAGTTTTTAAGAGCGCGTGGTACTTTCCAGTTGCAAGCATCGTGAGGAAGCACAACGCAATGGTGATCAGCGAAACCAGATTGGCCCGCACAGGACGAAATGCGATGCAGTCCGCCGGATTAATAGACAAGGCTAAATCCTGTCACACCAGCGGCGTATTTGGTGACGTCAGTGGCACACGTCGCGTCATTTTATCATGCGAAACATTTTCTGGGCCATTTCGGTTTCCCTTCTCGCCCTCGTGGCGATTGCGGCGCAAGTTTGGCCACCGGCACTCTGGTCACTTCTCATCATTTTGCCGTTGATCGTGCGCGGTGTTGCCGACATTGTGCAAACGCGACAGGCCATCCGTCGCAACTTTCCGGTGATTGGTCACGCGCGCTATCTGCTCGAACTTATCCGACCGGAGATCAACCAATACTTCGTTGAGTCTAACAGCGACGGCAAGCCGTTTAGCCGAAATGATCGCTCGGTTGTATACCAACGTGCAAAGGGCGAAGTCGACACGCTTCCGTTTGGTACACAACGCGATGTCTATGCGACGGGATACGAGTGGATCAATCACTCCCTCGCACCTACGCACGTTGATCCGGTCGATGCGCGCGTCGTCGTCGGCGGCCCGGATTGTCGGCAACCGTACTCGGCGTCGGTACTCAACGTCTCCGCGATGAGTTATGGCTCGCTCAGCAAGAACGCCATCATGGCGCTGAATACCGGAGCAAAGTTAGGCGGCTTTGCGCACAATACCGGCGAGGGCGGACTCAGTCCGTATCACCTATCACCGGGTGGCGATCTATTCTGGCAAATTGGCACCGGATACTTCAGCTGTCGCGATCGGCAGGGTCGCTTCAGTATTGAGGAGTTTGGCAAACGCGCGGTGTTGCCCAATGTAAAAATGATTGAAATAAAATTGTCGCAGGGCGCGAAACCGGGGCACGGCGGCATTCTTCCCGCGCAAAAACTTACGCCAGAAATTATTGCCATTCGCGGTGTCGAACCCGGGAAAGATGTCATCAGTCCGCCGGCGCATTCTGTCTTCTCCACGCCGTTAGGATTGTTGCAATTTGTCCAACAGTTGCGTGATGCGTCTGATGGTAAGCCAGTTGGCTTCAAGCTCTGTGTCGGGAAACGTCACGAGTTTTTAGGCATCGTACAGGCGATGCTGTTGTCGGGTATCACGCCGGATTTCAT
>JANYFO010000173.1 GCA_025362635.1 Gemmatimonadaceae bacterium
AGCGGAGCGAAGCGCACGGGCCAATCGCGCAGCAGGTGTATCGCGTTCAACCACACCCAACGTCACCGTCATGCACCAAAGTATTGGCGCGTCCTGCAGGCGATGCACGAGATAATGAACGAGGTTGCAACTGTCGGCGTCGCACCATTGCAGGTCGTCGATCACAATGAGAACGCGCCGCTCCTCAGCCACCGCGCGTAGTAGCTGCGCCACGCCTTCGTGCAACAACGAGCCGTCTGTTGTGGGGGCTCGGGCTGGTTGTGGCAGCGAGGGGAACTCGCGACGAATTTCCGGTACGATGCGGCCCACCTCAGCGAGCCACGCGCCATCGGTCCCCACCGCACCGGGCGCCGCAATGGCGCCGCGTAGCATGTCGAGTACTGGACCGAACGGTGCGTCCAGCCCGGCGTAAAACGCGCGACCGCGCAGCACGGTGCACTTTTGCGCGGTCGCGAAACGCGCAAGGTCGTCCGCCAGTCGTGACTTACCAATGCCCGCCACGCCTTCGATGTACGCCACGCCGCCGCGTCCACTCGTGAGCGCGTGCCACGCGTGCATGAGCGCGCCCCACTCAGGTTCGCGACCGATAAGGCCTGCATTAAATGACGGCAGTGGCGACGGACGCGCGGTGGTGGCACGCACGGAGGTCGGTCTCGACGGCGCTTGCTCAATGCGGGCAACTAAGGCGCGAAGCGCTAGCCCAGGCGCGACGTCGTCTTCGCGTGCACGGCGAGCACGAAAGTCGCGGAACGCGGCCAACGCGGCATCGCGCTCCCCCATGAGAAACAGCACCTCGACGTGGAAGTGTGCCGCGTCGTCGGAGCACGGGTCGAGCCGCTGCCAACGGTGTGCCAAATCAAGCGCGCGTCCCCAATCACGTCGGGCAAACGCACTCCGCGCAGTTGCCGACAGCGTGCGGCGGTACTCGCGAAGAAGTGTACTGCGCGTGCTGTCAGCCCACTGCTGAAAGGCCGGTGCCTCTCGAATATTTAAGACGCCGAGAAACCCCGGAATATCGTAGTCGGCGGCATGCTCGCTATTTGTCTTGACCAAACGCCGAAAGTCCGCGATGTCGCTGTCGATGTCGCCGCGCACGGAGACACAGTGATGCTCCATATTGATCACGTCACCGACGACGTCGCGCAACTGCTTCAGCGCTTGACGCAATGACGCGTTGGACTTCTCGTCCGGCGACTCGCCCCACAACAGACCACGCAGTTCATCGCGAGCATGTTCGCCCGGTTCGAGCGACAAGTACGCCAACAGCGCCAGTGATTTGGCCGGCAACGGTATCACCCTATTGCCGCCCTCTGTGCCGTCCACGCACAGCTGCACCGTGCCGCAGAAAGTCAGTCGCATAGCAGGGGCAATGAGGAAGGGTTGGAACAGAGCGGTGCGGCGAGAACGTACGCGGTCGTCACGCCGGATGAAACCGCTTTCACGATATTTTCACACACGGCTTGTAAACTGTTGTCATAGACGTCGGGCTAAGCCCATGCAATTGCAGTTTACCTCAGATTACGGAGCTCACGTGACTCAGCAAAGCAAGGACGAGAACATTATCCGCATCGACCTCACCAGCGATCAGAAAATTCAGGTCAAGCAGGCCATTGGCAAGGACGCCGAATCGATCGAACTGAACGCGCAGGAACTCGAAGAACGCATTGCGCCGCGTCTGTGCCTATAGCCACGATGTTGGACGAAGTTTCCTTCAAATCTGGAGATCATATGTCGCAGCAAAGCAAAGACGAGAACCTCATCCGCCTTGACCTCTCGGACGCGCAAAAAGTTCAAGTGAAGCAGGCCATTGGCAAGGACGCCGAGTCGATCGAACTCAACGCGCAGGAGCTCGAAGAGCGTATCACTCCGCGCATGTCTATGTAGCACAGCGGCTTGTCGGTGAGGAAATCGCTTCCTCAAGCCCACGTACTGCTTCGAAAAACCGGACGATTTTCGTCCGGTTTTTCGCGTTTCAACGCTCGGCGCAAAATGGTTGTGTCCGCAAGAAACGTGTGGCATCTTCCCGCCCTGTCATTGGTAACTCGCAGTTCCCCCCGTTCGCCGAGCCACGTGGAGTCTTCTGCCGCTCCGTCTTCATCACTCGAACCGAGCGCGTCGTTGCCCGATACGAGGCTCCAGCAAACAGTGCGCGCGGTGTTGGCTATGGTCGGAGAGCAAGACCATCGCACGCTGCTCACCACGGCGCTCAACGCTGCGCAAATGTTGCTCAGTGCCGACAGCAGCTCTTTTTGGGTTCCGCGTGATGATCAAGCCACCTGCCAACTGGCCGTTGGGTTAGGCGCCGATTCGCTGTGTGATGCAACCGTGGCGCTCTCGGTGCTGTATGGCGCTGACGGCGAATCGCGCACGCTGGCAACGCCGATCGTTTCAGGTACCAACACCGTGGGTTATCTGCGCGTGGCGCGCGACGCGACTACCCGATCTGGCGAAGTGGCGTTGCCGTTTCTGGACGGTGACCGAGAGGCGTTGATGTTGCTGGCGGAAGGGACGGCCTCCGCGCTGCGACTGGCGGCGCGCATGAAGGCCGCTGATCGCTCCGACGACCTGAAGTTGATTCAGGAGGTCAGTCGCGAGATCGGTTCGTCGCTTGACCTTGATCGCGTATTGCAGACGGTGGTCAACATCGCGGCGCGGGCGCTGTCGTTCGACCTCGGGGCACTCGCGCTCTACGAAAATGGCGCGTGCGACATCCGTGCCGTCGCCGGCGCATCGGCCGTCGACTCGAAGGCGGACGCAATGCGTGACCTCGCGTTCCGTGCCGCTTGGGCCGCTGGTACGGGCGAAGCGTTCTACCTGTCCGACCGTGAAGCGCCGGGCTCGGATACGGAACGCATCTTTTTGCAGTTTTTTGAAGGTGAATTGGCGCAGACCGGGATGCAAAGTGGCCTGTACCTGCCGCTGCGTGACGAGGAAGGGATCGTCGGCATTCTTTTATTCGAGGCCAAGCGTGCCGAATTCGCCAGCACGCGCGAACGCGACATCGCCGCGATCATGGCGAACCAGGCAACCGTCGCCATCCGCAATGCGAAGCTATACAGTCAGGTGCCAATGGCGCAGGCGCTCGGCGCAATCAGCGCCAAGCGTGCGGCGTTTTTCGCGATTCCGCAGCGCAAGCGCGCTACCGCTGCATCCATTGGAATAGCGCTGTTGGTCGCGTTTACGCTGATCCAGTGGCCACTGCGTGTCGTTGCCGAGTCGCCGGTGTTTCTGCCGACGGGTTTTACCGACGTGCGTTCATTGGTGGCGGGTACCGTCGACCAAGTGATGGTGCGTGAAGGGATGAGCGTCGCGCCGGGCGACCCGATTGCGCGGTTGCGCGACGTCGATGCGCGCGCCGCACGGGAAAATGCGATGGCCACGATGCAGGCCGCGAAACGCAGTGCGGTTGTCGCGGCAAGTCGGGGCGACGCTGCCGAACAGCGTCTGGAAACCATGCTCGAGAAATCAGCGCGAGCTGACCTGGTGTTGCGCGAGGTCGAGCTGTCGAGCATGACGTTGCGTGCGCCGATGCGCGGCGTGGTGCTCTCAGCACGGCCCGAACGGAAGATCGACTCCAAGCTCGCGGCAGGTGAGTCATTCGTCGTGCTCGGGCGCACGGACACGTTGGAGCTTGAGTTCGGCGTGGACCAACGGGACATCAACCGGGTGCGTGTGGGCGATCCGGTGCGCATCCGCATGGAAGCGCTGCCGCAGCGAACGATTGATGGTCGGGTCACGTCGGTGGGCGCGATGGCGTTGATCGGGGATACCGTGGTTCGGTATCCCGTGCGGGCGCTGGTTCCGAACAGTGATGGCGCGGTGAAGCCAGGGATGGTTGCGCATGCGCGCGTGCTCACTGCACCGGCTTCGTTGGCAGGGCGGCTGCTGCGCACGCCGGTGCGTGTCGTCAGACTCTTGTGGTGGAGGATGTGGTCGTGGCTGTGATGCAACGCGGTACGCTCCGGAAGCACGCCCTTGTCGTCACACTCGTGCTGGTGGCGGCGTGCAAGTCAGCGCCGCCTGATGCGAAGGCGCCGACCACGACACTTGCCACATCGTCGATGCTGGTGGACACTGCGACGGTAACGTCGCCGCGATCGTTCACTGGACAAGTGTATGTCGAACATGACGTCACGGTAGCGGCGCGCGCGGCCGGCATGATCGATTCGTTAACAGTGAATCTGGGATCGGTCGTGCGCTCGGATGCAGTGATGGCGTCAATCGAACATCGTGCGCAGGAAATCGAACTGGCGCGTGCGCAAGTGGTCGTGGATCGCGCGCGCAATGCACGATTGCGCTCCCGTGCACTGTCGCCGAGTGGTGGCGTTGCCGTAGCCGATTCGGAACGCGTGGAGGAAGATTTGCGCGAGGCGGAGCTCGCGCTGCTCAAGGCGCGCCGAGAGCTGGAGCTGACGCGTGTGGTCGCACCGTTTCGTGGTCTCGTGATGGCGCGCTACGTGCGCCCGCGACAAATCGTTGCAGTGGGCGACACGTTATTTCGCGTGTTAGAAACATCGCCGTTGCTGGTGCGCGTGCGCGTGGACGATGCCGCGGCGACATCGGTGCGCATTGGTGATCGCGCTGTGGTGGTGGCGGCAAATGGAGTCACACGGGATCAGGCCCGTGTGCTGTTCACGGCACCGGCGCTTGATGCCGCGAGCGGTACGCGTGAGGTGATTCTACGTCTTGATGGTGTGCGCTTTCTCGCCGGGCAGAGTGTTACTGCGGAGATGGGGAGCGAGCGGCGGCGTGTGCTTGTCGCGCCGCGGGCGGGGCTATCGCCGGAAGGTTTTGCGTTGGTCGTCGATGGTGCACGTACGACGTTGCGTCCTGTGGTGCTCGGTGTGGCGGTCGATGGTGAGCGCGTGGAAATCGTGAGCGGGTTAAGCGCCGGTGAACGCCTCGCGCTGCCACGGCGGTAGCGTGTGAGCGCTCCTCTGCTACGTGCCGATCTGACGATCGTGGAGCAAATCTTTCGCAACGAGCAAAGTTTTGTGGTGAAAGATCCCACCACGCACATGTACTTTCGATTTCGTCCCGTCGAGATTCGCGTCATGCGCGCGTTCGATGGTGCGAGGTCGGCGTCCGAAGTGACCGCACAGTTGGTGGCCGATGGTGTGCCTGTTTCGGTGGCGACGGTTGAAGGGTTTGCCCGTAAATTGATGGGGCTTGGGTTGCTTGAGCGCACGTTAGTTGAACGCACCACACAACAATTGGAACGGTTGCGCGCCGAGCGTCGTCGTACGCGTTCGTTGATACGAGGTGAGCTGCTCCGATTGCGCTTCTCGTTTGGTGACCCGGACGTGTTCCTGACGCGCACGTATCCGTTTGTGCGTTGGTGCTTCACGCCGGCGTTCGTGGTCACGTCGCTCATGCTGTTCGCTGTGTACACGTGCATTGTGATCTCGCAGCGCGAAACGTATGCCCGAGATTTGGCGGCCACGTTTTCGTTTGGGGCGATGACACCGTGGTCCATCGTCGTGTTCATCGTTGCCTTCTCGCTGTTGACGGCAATTCACGAACTCGGTCACGCCTACGCGTGCAAACACTTCGGTGGGAAGGTGCACGAGATGGGTGTCATGCTGTTGTTCTGCATGCCGGCGTTTTATGCCAACGTAAATGACGCGTGGAGTTTTCCTGAACGGCGAGCGCGGTTGTGGGTGACGGCAGCGGGTGCGTGGATCGAGTTCGTGGTAACCGCGGTGATTGCTATCGTTTGGTTGCTGATCGCGCCCGGTTCCGTGCTAAGTCAGCTGGCGTTAGCGGCGATGCTCGTGGGTGGAATTTTCAACCTGCTCACAAACGCGAACCCGTTGTTGCCGCTGGATGGATACTTCGCGCTTGGTGATTGGCTCGAGCTTACAAACCTGCGCCAACGCTCGCAGGCGTACGCGGGGACGTGGATACGCCGACATGCGCTGCGCGAGGAAGTGCAGCTGCCCGCGCTCAATCGGCGGGACACGCGGATTTTCCTGGGCTACGGCGTGTCCTCGTGGCTGTACGGCACCGCCATCACGTTGGTCATCGCGTTGAGTGTGGTCCGATGGGCGGACCATACACTCGGCGCCTTGGTGTCGGGGCTCCTGCTGATGGCTGTGCTTTATATGGCGCGCGGCATTGTAGGCACATTATTCAATTGGGTGCGCACCTTACTCACCCTCGGCGTTCGCGCACTCGTTGGCGGCAGCAGGCGGCGCGATCGTTGGCGTAACGGATTGATCGCGGCATTGCTGTTGCTCATTATTTTTGCGTTTGTGCCGGTCGGGCTCACGGCGAGCGGCACGTTTGTGGTGCTACCGTCAACTGCACTGTCCGTTACCGCGCCGGCGGCGGGTGTAATCGCGTCTGTCTTTGTTCGCGAAGGTGATGTGCTGGCGCTGGGCGCACCCGTGCTGCGTTTGGCGAACTTTGACCTTGCGCGCACGGAGCTGCGCGAGAGCCGCAGCGACGATTCACTGCGCTTCTGGGTGATGCGTGCACAGGCGCGGGCGCGAAGCGGCGATGTCACCGTGCTCGACGCGCAATCAGGCGCTGCCGTGGCTCGGCTCGGTGCGGCTCGTCGGCAAGCGGAGGCCTTGAACGTGCGGGCGGGCGTGGCGGCCATGGTGGTCTCGCCTCGCCCCGAGCGGTTGTTGGGTCGTCGCGTGCAATTGGGTGATACGTTGCTGCAGTTGGCTGACCTCTCAACCCTCGAGGCAATCGTGCAATTGCGCGGTGCTGGCGCATTGGGAGTGCGCGTCGGAAATCCGGTTCGAATGCTGTCGCTGGAGAACGTGGCGGAGCCGCAGAACGGTGTGGTGGAGAGCGTGGCCGCGTCGTCGAATCACATGTCGAGTGCAGACGGTGTCGTTGAGGTGCGTGTGAAGCTTTCGCGTGATACGTTGCGGCGGGCTGGGGCTTCGGGGGAAGCGCGCGTTGTGTGGCGACGGACCACGTTGCTCGGTGCAATCGTGTGGAATATTCGATCGCGACTTCGGTCCGATTTGTTGCTGTAATTTAGGCAGTACCGCAGATCACCGTTTTGAGCAGCGTGACTGACATTGCGCGCTGCGGCGTGCTGCGGCGTGCTGCGGCGTTCGGCGGTAGGTAGATCAGACGTCGACGCGTACCGGAACCAGTTGCTCCCTCTGCTTAAGAAGGCATCGTATGGAACAAGAGGTGTCCACCTCCGACATTATTTTCGGTTCGGTTGTGATCGCAATTTTCTTGATTGTCGCATACGGGATCGGTCGCGCGCACAGCGCATGGAAAAATCGCAGTTTTAGCAGAGCATGGGCGCCACTCGTTCCGATTGTCGGTGGTACGGTTACTTACGACCGCAGTGCCGCGGTGTCGAGTTCACTCTACGGCACATATAAACAGCACGCAGTCCTTGCGATTATGACACCGCAGCGGAATCGCTATCATTTCGCTTCGCCTGACCGATACAATGAATTTGAAGTTTTGCTGACTGATGTCGCGGGTGTGCATGATTGGAGCATCTATCACGAGAA
>JANYFO010000181.1 GCA_025362635.1 Gemmatimonadaceae bacterium
CTCCTCCGTGAAATCGAGGCGGCTGATCTCCACGATCTAAACGTCGAAGAAGTCGGATCCGTCCTCGAAGTCAAAGACGGCATTGCCCGCATTTACGGCCTCGGCAAGTGCATGGGCGGCGAGATGCTCGAATTCACCAGCTCCGTGACTAAAACGGTCATCACGGGCATGGCGCTTAACCTTGAAGAAGACAACATCGGCGCTGTCGTGCTCGGTGATTATCTCCAGCTCAAGGAAGGCGATGAAGTTCGCCTCACCGGTCGCGTCCTCGAGGTTCCGGTCGGACACGCACTCGTCGGTCGCGTCGTCGATGCACTCGGTCGGCCCATCGACGGGCTCGGTGACATTGTCACCAGCACGTCGCGTCGTGTGGAGTCTGAGGCACCCGGAATCATCGTGCGTCAACCGGTGAAGGAGCCACTGCAAACGGGCATCAAATCCATCGATGCGATGATCCCGATTGGCCGCGGTCAACGCGAGCTCATCATCGGCGATCGCGGCACGGGCAAGACAGCCGTCGCGATTGATACGATTATCAATCAGAAGGGACAAGGCGTCATTTGTGTGTATGTCGCCATTGGACAAAAAGCGTCAACGATCGCGTCGGTTGTTGAGAAGTTGAAACAGGCGGGGGCGATGGAGTACACCATCGTTGTTGCCGCATCGGCATCGGATCCAGCGCCGATGCTCTACATCGCGCCGTACTCTGGTTGCGCGATGGCCGAGTTCTTCATGTACAACGAAGGCAAGCCAACGTTGTGCGTGTACGACGACTTATCGAAGCAGGCCGCCGCATATCGCCAAATCTCGCTTGTGTTGCGTCGTCCGCCTGGTCGCGAAGCGTATCCAGGAGACGTGTTCTATTTGCACAGCCGCTTGCTCGAACGTGCTGCGAAGTTGCGTGAAGACGATGCGGTCTGTGACGGCAAAGTCATCATCAAAGCCGGCGGGTCGCTGACGGCGTTGCCGATCATTGAAACGCAGGCTGGTGACGTATCGGCCTACATCCCGACCAACGTTATCTCCATTACGGATGGTCAGATTTTTCTTGAGACCGATCTGTTCAATGCCGGCGTGCGTCCCGCCGTCAACGTTGGTATCTCGGTGTCGCGGGTCGGTGGTTCGGCACAAACGAAGGCGATGAAAGGTGTTGCGGGTCGTCTGCGTCTCGATCTCGCGCAGTATCGCGAACTCGAAGCGTTTGCGGCATTCGCGTCCGACCTTGATGCCGCCACCAAACGTCAGCTGGATCGCGGTGCACGTACCGTCGAAATCTTGAAGCAGGGGCAATACGCGCCGCTCGGTTTCGAAGAACAGGTTATGGTGATTTACGCCGTGTCGACCGGCTTGCTCGACACATTGCCAGTTACGCAAATCCGCGCTTGGGAAAAGGGCTTCCTCGAATTTGTTCGAGCACAGTTTCCGCAGGTGGGTGATGCAATTCGCACGAGCAAGGCGTTGGCAAAGGACACCGAAGCCGATCTGAAGCGCGCCATCGAGCAGTACGGGAAGAGTCTGTAAGCCATGGCCAAAGGCCGCGAACTGAAGGGCCGCATCAAGTCCGTCGAGAATACGCGCAAGATCACGCGCACGATGGAAATGGTGGCCACGTCAAAGATGAAACGCGCGACGGATCGCGTCGCGGCCGCGCGTCCGTATGCGATGGCACTCGGCGAAATGCTCGGTCAGCTCTACACGCCGGAATTGGCGCAACAATTCCCGTTGCTCCGTCGTCCAGTGCAGCCTAAAAAGGTGGCGTTGCTGTTGCTCACCGCCAATCGTGGATTGTGCGGCGCATTCAATGCCAACCTCATTAAAGAAGCGCGCGCCCGCATGAACGAGTGGGAAGCACGTGGCATTGCGGTTGAGATGCACATCGTCGGCAAGAAAGGCATTGGATATTTCCGTTACCTCGGAAAGGACATTGCCACGCAGCGTACCGACATCACTGACAAGCCAACGGCGGCTGATGCGGCATCGTTGGTTGACGCATTGATGACGCGTTTCGCCGCGGGTGAGCTCGACGCGGTGTACGTCACCGGCACTAAGTACAAGTCGGCACTCACGGCACCTCCAGCAACGGATGCGGTGTTGCCGGTCACACCGCCAACGGGTACGGGTGTCACGCGCGATTTTTTGCTTGCACCTTCAGGCGAAGAAATTCTTGAAGCGTTATTGCCCGCGTATGTACGGAACGCGGTGTATCGCGCGCTGGCAGAAACCGAAGCCGGCTTTCAAAGCGCGCAACGCACCGCGATGAAGAACGCGACGGACAACGCCACCGACATGTTGCAAGTGTTGAAGCGTACCTACAACACCGCGCGACAAGCACAAATCACGCAGGAAATCGCCGAGATCGTCGGCGGTGCGGCCGCGCTGTAGTAGCAATAGTCAGCGACCTTCATTCTCCAACGCATTCGTCTCATGGCTACTACTGTCGCACCAACCACGCTCGGCAAGATCGTTCAGGTCATCGGTCCCGTCATCGATGTTGAATTCGGGACTGATGGACTGCCTGAGCTGTACAACGCGCTGCGCATCAAGGCCATTGCGCCAAGTGGCCAAGCCATCTCGGTGGTGGCCGAAGTGCAGCAACATATTGGTCGCAATCAAGTGCGCGCCGTCGCGATGTCGAGCACGGATGGCATCACGCGTGGTATGGATGTCATCGATACTGGCGCGCCGATTTCGGTGCCGGTCGGTGCGCCGGCATTGGGTCGCATCCTCAACGTGCTTGGTGAGCCGATCGATAACGGTGTCGAAATTCCGGCCACGGCGTTGCGCTGGCCGATTCATCGCAAGCGTCCCGATTTCACGGAACTCGAGCCAAAGACCGAAGTTTTTGAAACAGGCATCAAGGTTGTCGATCTTGTCGCACCCTTTGTAAAGGGTGGCAAAATCGGACTGTTCGGCGGGGCCGGTGTCGGCAAGACCGTCATCATTCAAGAGCTCATCAATAACGTCGCCAAAGGGCACGGTGGAAAGTCCGTGTTCTGTGGCGTTGGTGAACGCACGCGCGAAGGCAACGACTTGTATCTCGAGTTCCAGGAAGCAGGAATTCTCGACAAGGTCGCGTTGATTTACGGTCAAATGAACGAGCCGCCAGGTGCACGTTTGCGCGTGGCCTTGTCGGGGCTCACGGTGGCTGAGTATTTCCGCGACGTTGAGAATGCAGACGTGCTCGTGTTCGTCGACAATATTTTTCGGTTCACGCAGGCGGGTTCGGAGGTGTCGGCCTTACTTGGTCGCATGCCGAGTGCTGTTGGCTACCAGCCGACCTTGGCGTCGGAGATGGGCGATTTGCAGGAGCGCATTACCTCGACGCGTAACGGGTCGATCACGTCCGTGCAGGCCATTTATGTGCCGGCCGACGATCTCACCGATCCGGCACCAGCGGCTGCGTTTGCGCACTTAGATGCAACGGTCGTGCTGAATCGTAAAATCACCGAGCTTGGTATCTATCCGGCTGTTGATCCGCTCGATTCGACGTCGCGTATTCTTGATGCGCAGTACATCGGCGAGCGCCACTATTCAGCGGCTACCACAACGCAGCGCATCTTGCAGCGTTACAAGGAATTGCAGGACATCATCGCCATTCTTGGTATGGACGAGTTGTCTGAAGACGACAAAAAAATCGTTGGACGTGCGCGTCGTTTGCAGCGGTTTATGTCACAGCCGTTCGCGGTCGCCGAGCAGTTCACCGGTATCCCGGGCAAGTACGTGAAGTTGGAAGAAACCATTTCATCGTTCGAGCGCATTTGCGCTGGCGAGTTTGATGCGTTGCCCGAGCAAGCATTTTTTATGGCCGGCGGCGTGGATGACGTGGTCGCCAACGCGAAGAAGCTGCAGGGTTAACTCGTGAGTACTCCACTAACGGTATCGGTGATTTCGCCGGAGAAGGTGTTGTTCAGCGGTTCGGCGCGTGCCGTTGTTGCACCGGCGTTTGACGGGGAAGTTGGCATATTGGCCATGCACGCCCCGTTGATGACCGTGCTTGGCCGCGGTATCTTGCGGGTGGAAACTGCCGAAGGCGAACGGCGCTTTACAGTAGACGGTGGCTTCTTGCAGATCGTGGACGATAGCGTCCGCGTTGTGACGGAGCGTGCAACAGAGATGGGAATCTCCGCGGCGTAACAGTCGCGAGTGTCGTTGCGGGGTTCGTCAAACAGGACGGTGTTTGGCGAGCCGCCGCTGCGGCCGGGTTTTGGTGTCAGGTACTGGTATAACGAAAGCGCGGGGCATGGGAGCGAATCCCTATGCCCCGCGTTTCGTTTTGTCGATCTAATGTGATCTGCTTGGAATTGTGGGAGAAGTGTTGGGCAAAC
>JANYFO010000199.1 GCA_025362635.1 Gemmatimonadaceae bacterium
TCAATCACCACTTTTGCCGCCTCGGCCGGATCGTCGGTGAGCAGCAATAGATCTAAATCACCCGGTGAGATTTTACCTTCGCCAGCGAGACGCGAGCTGATCCAGCGCACCAGGCCTGCCCAGTAATGGCGTCCAAAGAGCACCACTGGAAATTGATAGATTTTTCCGGTCTGAATAAGCGTTAGCGCTTCGAAGAGCTCGTCGAGCGTGCCGAAGCCACCCGGAAAGATGATGAACGCATTTGAATACTTGATGAACATCGTCTTTCGGACAAAGAAGTATCGAAAGTTGACGAGCGTGTCGACATACGGGTTTGCACCCTGCTCAAAGGGCAATTCGATATTGCATCCTACCGAATGTCCACCACCTTCCTTACATCCTTTGTTCGCTGCTTCCATGATCCCCGGACCCGCCCCCGTGATGATCGAGAAGCCGGCTTGCGCGAGCAATCGCGCGGTCTCGGTCGCTGCTGCGTATTGCGGATCGTCCGGGCCGGTTCGCGCCGATCCAAAAATTGTCACGCCCTTCGTGATTTCAGCGAGCGCATCAAAGCCTTCGACAAATTCTGACGTGATGCGCATGACACGCCACGGATCGGTGCGCGTAAACGCGCCTTGGTCTGCACTCGGCGACTGCAACAACTTTTCGTCTTCCGTAAGCATCGGCATGTCACGGAGATCTTGGTCAATCGGACGCCGCGCTTTGCGTCGCGTTGCTCGCGCGCCGCTCGACACCAGCGCTTCCGTGTCTGGCACGCGCCCTGCTTTCCGATGCCCTTCTTCCGTGCGCTCAATGAGCCCTTTGAGCGACGCGTGTTCGGCGATCGCACGCGTTCCGGGCGACGCCTTTTTCCCCGTCACGGTGCGCGGTGCCTTGCGCGACGTCTCAACAGGCGCGGCAGCAACGGTCTTCTTGATTTTTGTTGGACGCGGCAATTTTGCCATGAGCGCGCTTCGTGAGGAGGGTGGTCGGCCTATCCATTCTGCGTGCGTGAAGTGTACGCGACCGTTCGCCTGCTCCGCCACCATTTCCGTGGAGCGGGTGTCGACGTGACGAAAATTGATGCGCGCCTTCTACTCGTGGTGGCCGATGGTGTTCGTCCGGACGTATTACTCAGGCAAATCGATGCGGGGCGAGCACCAGCGATAGCGGCACTTCGCGACCGCGGCGGTTTGCATACAATCTCGTCTTCGTTTCCGTCAGTGACGGGACCAGCGTACGTCCCGTTTTTGATGGGACGTCATCCGGGCAATGTCGGATTACCGGGACTGCGTTGGTTTGATCGCGCGCGCACGCTGCGTTGGTCTCCCACCCACGTGCGGAGTTACGCCGGCATCGACATCTGGCATGTCGATCACGATGTTGACGCGAGTGCTCCGACGCTATTTGAACTTGCGCGTCCATCACTTTCCGGCATGAGTATGCTTGCCCGAGGCGCGAGCATCGCGAATGTCGGGCGTTCCCTGCTGTGGACCATACGCGCGGCTATCCCACACTTTCGCGGCGACACGCTGGGCTGGCGTCGCACCGAGCGCGCAGCGACTTCGGAATTCTTACGCGCGTTTGCAGCGACACGTCCACGCTTTTCCGTCTTGGCGCTCACGAGCCCCGACAAGTTTTCGCACAAGTTCGGTTGTGAGTCGCTCGCGGTGCAAGGCGCGATTTCGGACGTGGATGCTGCGATCGCCAAGGCACGTGCGCTCGCGCTGGACGGCGGATGGTCGGACTCATTGCGCATTTGGGTGGTGGGCGATCACGGACATGCCGCAGTGGCGCATCACGACGATTTGCACGGGTGGCTGGAGTCGCAATCGTTGCGCGTGCTCGCACATCCGCGGGTGCTCACGCGCAATCCGGACGTGGCGTTGATGGTGGGCGGTAACGCGATGGCGCATGTGTATCTCCAGCCTTCGTCACGGGAACGTTCGTGGTGGCCTGCGCATGCGTCGCGATGGCAATCATTGCACGACGCGTTGTTAGCGCGAGAAGCTATCGATCTGATAGCGGTGGCGTTGTCGGCGGATCGCGTACGCGTGTCCCACGCCGTGCGCGGCGTCGCTGAAATTCGTCGCGACGGTGTCGGTCGCGAAGCGCGGTGGGATTACGATGCACGCGCTGGCGACGTATTGCAACTGGGTGGCAGCGTGCGCGGACTCGACGACAGCGCGGCGTGGGCGTTGTGCGCAGAGTCGCCGTATCCCGACGCGCTGGTGCAACTAGTTGCGTTGTGCGGTTCGTCGCGTGCGGGAGACATGGTGCTGTCGGCGGCGGCGGGGTGGGATTTGCGGTCGCGTTTCGAGCCTGTCGCGCATGTGTCTACCCACGGGGCCTTGTTACGCGAACAGATGCTCGTGCCGTTGATCGTCGATGGTCCGGTGGCGCGAGCACCACAGCGCACAGCGGATGTGATGCCGAGTGTTTTGGACGCGTTAGGATTGGCGGTGCCGGGTGGATTAGATGGTCGGTCGTTCTGGTAGCATCGGTAACGACCGGTTTCACGCGGAGGCGCGGAGACCGCGGAGAACAGCCAGAACTTGAATGGGGTGTGGTGCGAACGACGAGCTATTCGGTGCGGTTACGACTCCGTTCTGTGTCAAAGCCTTCAGGATACCGTTTGCGCAGTTTGTCGATATTGCGTTGCGCGATGTCCTCAAGTGAGAGGCCAAGTACGGTGGCAAACGCGCCAATATACCAGAGGCAATCCCCAAGTTCCTTCGCGAGGGCGTCCTGATCGAGTGGCGTCGCGTGGAAGAGATGTTTTTTAATTACTTCCGCTACTTCACCGGCTTCGCCCGTGAGTCCGAGCGCGGCGTTCGCGAGTTGCTGTTCGTGCGTGCGATCGCGGCCCAGTGTGCGGGCGGCAAGTGCTTGATAGTCGTCGAATTGCATCGGTGGTGAGTTCGGATGCGGTGGCGTTTCACTGGGCAACGCGACATTGGTATCGCGCTGCGTCAAGGTAGCGCGTGGGGTTGTGTGTAGGCGAGATTGCAGCAATGGCATGGCTCTCGCTCATACTCGCACTGACGCTCCGTGCGCTCGTCAATCCAGCACTCGCCGTTGATCTGCTGCGGGTCGCGTGGCGTTTTCGGCATCGGCATTGGCTGACGCGTTTTCCATTTTTGCCGTTGCCCGCTATGACCTATGTGCGTTGGCGGATGTATACGGCGTATGGTGGAGAAGACGCCGTGCCGCCGGTGGAGGATGTGATTGCGTTTGCGCGTTGGGTTGGTCGGCAACCGTAGCGATGGCGTTGACGCTGCGCACGTCCGTTGAGCGTCGTGCATTATCGGAGCGATTGAAGGCGCAGGCGTATGGATTAGGATTTGATCTTGCCGGTATTGCAGCGTTGGGCGAACCCGCAACACGTGCGCATTTTGATGCGTGGATCGCCAGTGGACAGCAGGGCGAAATGGCCTATCTCGCTGGCGATGGTGCGACACTGCGCCGAGATGCGCGGTTGCCGCACGCGGGCGCGACACACGCACTCGTCGTCGCCATGAACTACGGCGGCACAGCAGCGAGTGGTCCGGTGGCACGCTATGCGCGCGGCGATGACTATCACGAGGTACTGCGCGTCAAGCTCCGCGAGTTGCACGCCTGGCTGGAAAACGAAATCGGCGCGCCGGTGCATGCGCGACCGTACGTAGACTCCGGTCCGGTACTCGAGCGTGATCTCGCGCAGCGCGCAGGACTCGGCTGGTTTGGGAAAAACACGATGCTGATCAATCCACAGCATGGTTCATTTCTGTTTCTTGCATCGCTGTTTGTTGACGTCGCGCTTGAGACGGATGCGCCGTTTGAGGCGGATCGTTGCGGATCGTGTACGCGGTGCATTGATGCGTGTCCCACGCAAGCCATCACAGCGCCGCGCGAACTCGATGCGCGACGCTGTATCAGTTATCTCACGATTGAATTGAGGGGCGCCATACCGGTTGAGTTTCGTGAGGCGATCGGAGAGTTGGTTTATGGGTGCGATATCTGTCAGGACGTGTGTCCGTACAACCATAAGTTCTCAACACCGTTGACGGAGCTGCGATTCGCTCCTCGTGCAGTGCTTGATGAGATGGATGCGCGCGCGCTCGCGACCCGACTACTCGCAATGTCGGTTGCCGAATACACCACTGCGTTTAAAGGCTCACCCATGAAGCGCGCCAAGCGCTCGGGCTTACGACGCAACGCCGCCGTGGTGTTGGGCAACGTCGGTTCCGCGGACGATGTACCAGCGCTGATGACCGCGCTGCGCGATGAAGCGTCAATCGTCCGCCGTCACGCCGCCTGGGCACTCGGACGACTCGGATCGTCACTTGCGGTAATCGCACTACGAGAACGCTGGGATGACGAGCCCGACGCTGAAGTTCGCGACGAGATTGCAGCGGCACTCCGCGTACTCGATGAGCTCAACACGCGGTACTGGCGTTACTTCGAAAGGAAATAGCACCGGGTCGGATCCTGCGTTCCGCTCCCAGCTTCGCAAACGAGCCCGTTGCCCACCAGGCGGGCGAGGCGGGTGCGCGTGGCCCGAGAGGTCAGGCCAATGACGGCGGCGATCTCACTGGTCATTTTGCCCTCCCCGTCTAACAGCCCATCCACGATAGTCTGGTCAGTATCGTCCTGCAAACGCAAAAATTGCCACATGAATAATCGAGTTTTCATCGACGCATGCTGATGATGTGAATGCCACCAATCTTGCTCCGCAGCAAAATCACTGTTGTTCACAACACGTTGGCGACATCGCGATGAAGTTGTCGACACACAGTCCTGAAATCGCAGGAACGGCATGCGATGTGCACATTACAACAAAATGGAATCAACTACATACAGAAAGATGTCCCTTTAGATCGGAAAACGTGATGAAAGTTCAATCAGTTGCACTTGTAGCTTCTCTTGTCGCTCCATGCATCGCAGCACCATTAGCCGCCCAAGGCGTGCGCTTTACGTTAGCACCCTCGTCTGAGTACGTCTTCTGGGACAAGGATCTTGGCATCAAGAACGACGCCCTCTTCGGTGGTCGTATCGGTGCCGACTTCGGATCGCTCTTAAGTGTTAGTGGTTATTACCACGCACGCACCGGACTCGACGTCACGCGTGATAGCGCGGCTGCGGTGAACGGTGGTGTGCTTAGGCGCCGCGCGTCAAAAACGGATCTCTCGACGTATGGTGCAAACCTCGCGCTTCGGCTAAACCCCGGACGCTTTGCACCTTTCGTATCCGTGGGTGCGGGTATTCTGCGGTTCGATCCTGACAGCGCACCGCGGCGCGATCTCATCAACTATCGCTATGGCGCCGGCTTTCATTACGATCTCTCGCCGAATGCACGAGCCATGGTCATGGTTGAAGATTCGCGCTTCCGGCTTCCAGCAAACGCGCTGTTCCTCGACGGCACGGCGCCGCGAGCCACGGGTGGTGCAGTTTCTCCAAATACCGAACGCAGCAACCTTGCAGTGAGCGCAAGTTTGGGCTTTGCGCTCGGCGGGTCGATCTACGGCGATGATCCGACGGCGGATCGCTGGTCTGCCGGATCCATTCCGCTCGAAGCATTCGCCGGACGACTCGAGTTCAAGGACAAGTCGATGCCTCGTCAAGCGCTGGTCGGCGTGCGCACCGGCGTCGATGTTGGACAGTACGTTGGACTGCGCGGCTTTTATTGGCAGGGACGTTCCAGCGATCTCGAAAAAAAGAGACCGTTGCAGTCGTACGGAGGCGAAGCACAGTTCAATCTGAATGCCTCGCTCGGTCCAGCGCCGTTCCTCATCCTGGGCGCTGGTCGCCTCGACTACGGACAGTCCTATCGTGACGCGCTTGGCCGACCGCGCGAGAACGAGACGACACTGATCCTCGGCGGAGGTATTGGCATTCGTCTTACCGATCAGATTCGCCTCAACGCCTCCGCTCGTGATTACGTGCGTGGACCGCAAAAGTTGGACAGCATTTCCTCCCCGGATCAGCTGAGCCACAACTGGCTCTACTCTGCGGGCGTCGGTATCAACTTGGGCCGCAGCCGCCGTGCCGCTGCGCGTCAGGACGAACGCGTGGGTTCCCGCGATGAAGAGCTGTCGCGTGAATTGGCAATGCGCCGTGCCTTGGGCCTTTCCCGCGTCGATACAGTGTACGTGGAGCGTGATTCACGTACAGGTGAGCGTATGCTGCTCCGGCGCGATACGCGCAGTGGCCGTTTGGTTCGTGCAACGGATTCCCGTGCCGATAGCGTTGATCATGGTCATCCGCAGCCACGCATGATCATGCTGCCGGTGCCGGAATTCGGCGAGCTATACGTGCGGTATGGGGACAGCACGAGCCGCATTATCTCACCGATGCGCACGCCGGAGGTGAATGCGGCGGCGCCGCGCACTGAGGCAGATTCACTGTTGCGGATGTTGCGAGCACGCATTGATTTGCTGGAAGGACGTAACCGTCAGCGGACGTCAGATTCCACTGGCGGTGAGACGAAAGCACTGCGCGCAAAAATCGACAGTCTGGAAGCACAGCTGCGTGCGCGCATGGAGATGCCTATGATGCCGAGCACTACGCGTATGTCGGAGCGTCGGCGCGATAGTGGTGGCGTGATGATTGTACCGACCAGCACTAACGACACGACAATGTCTGGATCATCGCGCCGTAAGTTCATCGGCATGGAGCTGAGCAGCATATCTCCGTACGTAGGCGGATTTCGACAGTTCGTGGTGGGTGTACAGGCTGATGCGGGACCGATCTTCGGTCTGTCCGCCCTGCGGTTTGTGCCGGACTTTGCGATCGGATTGGGATCGGGTACGTCGATCTCGCTCGCGGGCGGAGCGCAATACAATTTTCCGCTTTTCCGCTTGAACAAGGAGTCCGCCATTGGTCCGTACATTCGCGGTAGTCTTGGCTTCGTTGCGGCCGGTGGTGACGCGGATTCACACTTTGGCGTTGGCATCGCGTACGGCGTCACGTACGCGGGTCGCACCAACCTTGCGGATTCAAGTCGGCCTCAACTCTTCATCGAGCACCAAGGCATAGACTTCTTCGCGGCGAACCGGTTCCTCCTCGGACTGCGCATGCCGATCCGGTAATTAAGGGCGCCTTCACTGGCGGTTGGAGAGCGACGGGGGCGGACCGGATTGTCGGTCCGCCCCCGTCGTTATGGTTGTAGCGCCCGATCGGGATCACGGATACGACATCCGGCCGCTGGCTTCCCTCCACGCGACACATCGCCATCGAGCGGCGATGTTTTGTATTGAACGCAAACGTGTTCGCTCGACGGCACGATTATCAAAACGACGACAACGCCGGCAATAGTGATGGCAACGAAATTGTGTGTCGCGTTGGCAATGGATCTGGCGATTTTCGGTTGCTACGATGAGGCAGAAAGTCTCGCAAAGCTTTTTGCTGCGCCCTTGCAAATTGTTACCGCTCGGTCAGCTCCAGGCCGGACTCAATGACAAAGCGTGTAAGCACCGCAGGAGACGATGCACCAATTTTTCGTGCGAGACTTTCGCGATAAGTGTTGACCGTCCGCAGACTGATGCCAAGCGAGCCGGCGATTTGTTTGCTGCTCATTCCTGCAGCCACCGAAACGGCCACCTGACGTTCACGGCGGCTCAGTGCCGTCGTGAGCTTGGGCACAGGGCAATGGGAGCGAAGCGCGCACGCCGCACCGGTGTCGCCACGCAAGACACCCACCGCACTGCAGAAGTCCACAACGCCGGAATTGTTGGGTAAACAATTCAGCGCCGACTCCCTTCCGACCGAGTTGCCGAGAAACAGCACGCACGCACCCGATGCCCGCACGCGAAGTTGTGCAAGCGCATCGTGCTCAGATTGCACAACAGGCGCCGCGTCAACGAGCACGACATCCGGTTGATGCTGGCCTAAAAGTGTAAGCGCTGTGGCGATGCTCGGCGCCTCCGCAATCACCGCGAAACCAGAGGTAGCGTCAAGCAGCGCGCGTAGTCCTGCGCGAACGAGCGCGTGC
>JANYFO010000231.1 GCA_025362635.1 Gemmatimonadaceae bacterium
TGCCGACCACGTTCTTGCCGAACAAGGGCAGCGTGTCAGCGAACATCACGGCCATCGACTCCGTCTATCTCAAGCTACCACTCGATAGTACTGGCCGACTCGGCACGCTGCCGGTCACGCTCGATGTGTTCGATGTCGACTCCTCAGACGCAGATACGTCGAGCGTCGTCCTCGCCAAGCTATTCCGTGCGGATCGTCGTATCGGGTCCTTGACCTTCACGCCATCGGCGACAAGCGATTCGTTGCGCGTACCAATTTCGGCAGCCAAGCTGCTCGCCAAGATTACAGCAGCAACGCGCCTTCGAGTTGGCCTCAAATTAAGCGGCGGTAGCGGTCAGTTGCGTGTCGTTGCTTTTGTCTCGGGTTCCGGTGCACCAACGCTGAGCTTTGAACCCACGTCGGACGACTCGATTTCTCGTGTGACGATTTCGCCGAGTACCACGATTTCGGGCGTGACGGACGACGTGCAGCTGGCGTTTCAAGTATATGGCATCACGATGCTGGGATCGAAGCCGCCCGACGCAACCACGCTTATTGTTGGCGGTTATCCTGCGTATCGCACATATCTTCGCTTTTCCATCCCGACCAGCATCACCGATTCGAGCACCATCGTTCGCGCTGAAGTGTTGTTAACACAGCGGCCTTCCAGTTTCGCGAGTGCTGCCGATTCGGTGACCATTGTGCCATTGGTGCCCACAACAACAAATGTGGTGTCCGATCTTCGGCGCATTCTCGATCTCTCGGCGGAAGGTGTGTTCGCGAGTCTTGATACCACGCGGTTGGTGCCGCGCGACAGCGGATTGCGTGCACTAAACGTGTTGCGCCTCGCGCGCACATGGCCCTCGCTACCGGCTACGGTACCGCGCGCGATTGCGTTTCGGATTGGTAAGGAGGGCGGGCAGCCTGCGGAGCTTCGGTTCTTTTCGAGCGAGGCAGCGGCATCACTCCGTCCGCGGCTCCGCATCACTTATCTCCCACGTTCGGAGTTTGCAATCCCGTGATGAGTTCTTTAAATCCGCTCGGCGGGAGACGGCGCGCGCGAACGATGCGTTGCGTGCGATTTGCAGTTGGCGTGATGGCGCTCGCGGGTACGCGTGCGTCGGCGCAGGGTACGTTGAGCGGCCTCGGCTTCGGCTATCCCGTTGGCGGCACGAGTATTCGCACGGCCGGCACGGCAGGCGCATTTGCGGAATTTGACGTGCTAAGCCCTGTGAATCCAGCATCACTGGGTGGCCTGCAACGTACGTTTATCACCGCGCAAACCGAACCAGAATTTCGCACGTTGCAACTCGGCGGAATTAGCGAGCGCACAACGGCGCAGCGTGTGCCACTGTTGATGTTGGCGTTCCCGTATGCGCACGGGCTCGGGATTGCGCTGAGCGCATCGACCTTTCTGGATAGAAGTTATAGTACCGTCACACAGGGTTCGGTCTTAGTGGAAGGCAACACGCTCACGACGGTCGACAAAAATGATGTGCGCGGTTCGATCGGGGACCTACGTGCCGCGATCGGTTGGCAAGCCAATCGGTATTTGCGCGTGGGCATCGCCGGGCATCTCTTTACGGGTGACAACGTGGTGAGTCGTTCGCGCACATTTGCTGACTCGCTTGCGTTTGGCAACGTGCTCGATACATCGCGGGTCACATACTATGGCAGTGCGATTTCGGTTGGTGGCGAGCTGCAACTGCTGAAGGGATTGGCCGCGTTGGCCTCCTTTCGCGCGGGTGGTTCGCTCGAATCACGCATTCGTGATACGGTGCGTTCGCGTGGCAGTGTGCCAAATCGCCTAGGCGTGGCCCTCCGCTACGATGGCATTCCGGGATCGACGTTTGCGGTCGGTATCGAACAGCAATCGTGGTCAAAGATGGCGGGGCTCGGATCGGCGTTAGTGCAAGCGCATGACGGGATGAACTGGCACGCCGGCGCCGAAGTGGCGGGGCCAAAAATTCGTGGAGTTCCGGTCCAACTCCGCGTTGGCGCCGCGAAGAACGACTTGCCGTTTGGCGTGGATGGGAAAACGTCGAGTGAGACTCGGTTCAGCGGTGGTTTCGGGCTGCCCGTTGCGGCGGAACGCGCAACGCTGGACTTCTCGCTGCAACGTGCGAAACGCTCGCTGAGCGGAAGTGGCGGCGCAAAAGAATCTGCGTGGATGCTCGGTGTCGGCATGCACATCCGTCCTTAATTCGACGGCTGCATCATGACATCGCCCACGAAGCCAACCGTGTATATCGAGACGTACGGTTGCCAGATGAACGTCTCGGATTCGGAACTGATGTACGGGACGTTGGCCGCGCATGGCTACGAGGCGGTTAGTGGTCCGGAGGGCGCGGACGTGATTCTGGTCAACACGTGCGCCATTCGAGAAAACGCCGAGACGCGCGTGATTGGTCGTTTGGGTGAATTGAAACGACACATGGGTCCCAAAACTATTGTCGGCGTTACGGGGTGCATGGCGCAGCGACTTGGACCGCGCTTGCTCAAGACGAAGCATGTCTCGCTCGTCATCGGCCCCGATAGTTATCGCGCGCTCCCGGCGCTCATTGACGGAGCACGTCGTGGCGAACGATTTACTGCCACAGACTTTGATCTTGAAGAGCATTACGAAGACGTCGTCGCTCGTCGCTTTGAAGGCGTAAAAGCGTGGATTCCGGTGCAGCGCGGATGCAACTATCGATGCACCTATTGCATCGTGCCATTTACGCGCGGTTCCGAACGCAGTCGTCAATTGGCGGATGTGGTGCGCGAGACACACGAGGTTGTTGCCCAGGGCCTCACCGAAGTGGTGTTGCTGGGTCAAACTGTCAATTCGTACAACGACGGTACGCACGATTTCGCCGACTTGCTTCGCGCGGTTGGTGCGGTGGATGGTATACGTCGCGTGCGATATACGAGCCCGCACCCGAACGATTTTAGTGATCGTGTGATCGCGGCGATGGCCGAGGTCCCGACGGTGTGCGAACATGTGCATTTACCGATGCAGAGCGGTTCGACCTCAGTACTGAAGCGTATGTTGCGGCGATATTCACGCGAAGACTACCTCGCGTGCGTTACGCGCTTGCGTGCGGGCATTCCCGGACTCGCGCTCACGACCGATATCATCGTGGGTTTTCCAGGCGAAACGGACGCCGAGTTTGAAGACACCTTGTCGCTCTGTCGTGAAGTGCTCTTTCACGATGCCTTCATGTTCAAGTTCTCCATGCGCGAAGGGACTCCTGCCGAACGTATGCCGGTTGAATGGACAGTGCCCGATGATGTCGTCACGGAACGGTTCAACCGCTTGGTAACCACGGTTCGAGGCCTCAGCCGCGATGGGAATCTCACGCGACTCGGATTGAAAACCGAAGTGCTGATCGAAAAAGTTGCGCGCGATGGCGAGATGTTTCAGGCACGCACGCGGGATTTCAAAACAGTAATGGTGCCGGCCGAGGCAGGTCGCATTGGTGATTATTTGATGGTCGAAATTACCGGGACAACGGGCGCGACGTTCACCGGGACGCCATTGAAGGTGGAACGGAAGATGCTGCCTTTAATAGGGAGTAGGGAGTAGGGAGTAGGGCAGTCGGCGCATTCAATTGCGCCGCCGCGAAATAGAACGATGACAAGGCACGTTGCACGCGATTCTAACGTGCGACGTGCCTTTGCTCATCCATGCGGTTTCGTGTTGGTTGCTCGGACTCTTCGTTGCGGCGTTGGCGCATGCAACTGGCGGACCGTGGCCAGTGTCCACGCTCGTGATCATCACGCGCGGTGGTTGCCTTGCACTCGTGCTCTGTGGCATTGCGGCATGGCAAGGGGTGTTGTCGTCGCGTGTGCCCATACTGATCGCGATCGTGCTTGCCGCCGTGCTTGTGAGTGATAGCGACGCGCGACACCGCACGCGATGCATTGCGTCACTGGTCCAATCGCAAACATTGCGGCCGACGCTCACACTGGCGCTGGATGATCGCGCCTCAGTGGGACGCCGCGTGCTCGGAGTGGCCACCGGCAACGATGCGCTGGCGCAGTGTACCGTCCTCGCATCGCTGCGCGTTCAGGAAGGCGATGCGCCACCGGGAGCCATCGTGTCGTTCTCCGGTACGGTGCGCGCAACCGACGTTGGCGTGCGACTCGATGGCGTCATTACGCCCACTGGGCGCGTTGACGTCTTACGGTCATGGCGCGGTCAAACCGGCGAGCGCATTGACACACTATTTGGCCGCAACGCCTCGTTGGTGCGCGCGCTGCTCATTGCGGATCAACGTGGCATTGCACCAGATGTGCGCGATCGGTTTGCTGATGCGGGATTGGTGCATATGCTGTCAATCTCAGGTCTGCATGTGGCGATCATCGCAACGGCGTTGCTCACACTCAGCAGCGCGCTGCGACTGTCGCGCCGTTGGGCGAGCATCACCGCGTTGGTCGTTGTTGTTGTTTATGTCGCCATCCTTGGCGCACCAGCACCTGCCGTCCGCAGTGCGGTTATGCTGGCAACCGTCGCGCTCACCGAGCGTTGGCAGCGACCGGTGCATCCGTGGACCGCACTCGCCCTCGGCGCCACGATTCCTACAATGCAACCGAGCGTCGTGCTCGACCTTGGCTGGCAACTGAGTGTTGCAGGGATGGCGGCGCTCGTTGCGGCTGGTGCGCTGTTCCGGCGCGTGCGACACGGTGAGCTTCCCGTTCGCGCACATCGCCACACCACGCGCGTGTTGCGATGGGTCCGGGCACTGAAGGGATGGCGCTGGACGCTCGCGCGCGAATGTGGCACTGGCATTATTGCAACGGTCGTCACGGCGCCCATCATCGCGTGGACGTTCGGCCGCGTCAGCCTCATCGCGCCGCTCTCAAATCTCGCTGCGGGTCCCGTTGTGGCATTTGTACAGCCCGCACTGTTTGTGGCTCTGCTGCTTTCGCCGTGGCCCCGTGCGGCCAAGGTCGCGGCAGATGCGTGTGTTGCACCACTCGCGTTGCTTGATCGCATTGCCAGTGTCTCCGCAGCGATACCGTGGGCGTCGCTGCATGTGGCGCCAACATTACCCGCGGCGTTGTGTGCGGGCTTTGCCTCAGCATCGTTCGTGCGCGCCACTGCGTCACGTCGCTGGATGTCGGGTTTTCTGCTTGCTGCGGCTGCGCTGTGCGTGGCCGTGTGGACGCCGGTGCTGCAACGTGGGGCTGGTCAACTCGAACTGCACATGATGGATGTGGGGCAGGGTGACGCGCTGGCGTTGCGAACGCCCCACATCCATCATGTGCAGTTCGAGTTGACCAGCCCCACGTTGCAGCACCGGCGTCCACACGGCCACGCACAGCGCAGCCGCAGCAAGCAGAAAACCCGACATCCAGCGACGAGATCGG
>JANYFO010000232.1 GCA_025362635.1 Gemmatimonadaceae bacterium
GGGAAATGCCGCTTTGCTTAAAGTTTTGCGCTTCACGCGCCGTAGTAACCGTCCTGACCGCGTTCGTTACGGTCATCGCTTCCGCGCCCCGGACAGCCGCCGCTCAAACGCCGCCGCCACAGCCCGGCGACGCCTCGCGTATGCCGCCGTCTGGGTGGAAGTCGTCACCCGCCAAATACGAAGCCGTGCTCGTCGAAAAAGATTTGATGATCCCCACACGCGACGGCAAACGCATGTCGACCGACGTGTATCGACCCGGGAAGAACGGTCTGCCAGTAAACGAGCGCTTTCCGGTGCTGCTCAATCGTACGCCGTACAACAAATCGTCGCTGGCGTCGCAGGCTGAGTTTTTTGCGCAGCGCGGATACGTGGTCGCATTGCAAGACACGCGCGGTCGGTACAAGTCGGAAGGCAAGTTTTCGAAAGTGCAGCCGGCTGACGCGACCGACGGATACGACGTAATCGAATGGCTCGCCAAGCAATCGTACTCGACGGGTGCTGTGGGCATGTGGGGCTCGTCATTTTCCGCACACATGCAAGCCGGCGCGGCACAGTTACATCCACCATCGCTCAAAACGCTCGTGATCAACATGGGTGGCCTCTCCAACGGATGGGATCACGGCGTGCGCTTTCGCGGGACGTACGAAATGGGACGTCAGATTACGTGGGCCTGGAGTCAACTCGTTGCCGACGCGCGTTCAGAGTCGGTCAAGAAATTGCTGGAGCGCGAGAAGGTGGAGGACTGGTACGACGTACAGCCAATGCGGCGCGGACTCAATCCGTTATCAGTCGTCCCGGAATACGAAGGCTGGTATATGGATTTCTTCGAACACGCGAACTATGACGCGTTCTGGAAAGATCCCATGCTCGCGTGGGATGAGCACTATCCACAAACATCGGATATCCCGATGATTCACGTGGGCGGCTGGTATGACATTTTTCTTGCTGGCACCTTCAAGAATTTCAACGAGTTGCGAAAAATCAAGAAATCACCGCAACGCGTGCTGGTTGGACCGTGGACGCATAGCGGAAATAATCGACCGTTTGCCGGTGACGTTGCCTTCGGAGACTCGGCCGCGATCCCCGATTTCCTCACAGATTTTCATGTGCGTTGGTTCGATCATTTCTTGAAGGGGTTACCGACGGGTACCGAGCACGAATCCACGGTGCGACTGTTTGTGATGGGCACGGGTGACGGCCATAAGGACGCCGACGGTCGATTGTTCCATGGCGGATATTGGCGTGATGCCGAGCGTTGGCCGTTGCCCGGCACTCGCATGGTGCCGTACTACTTCCATGCGGATGGCTCACTCACCACGAAGAAGCCGACAGTCGCGACCTCGCAAACGACATACACGTTCGACCCCGCTCATCCAGTGCCAACAATTGGTGGCGGCGCGTCCGCGCGACTGAAGGATGGCGCCTACGATCAACGCGAAGGACCACGCTTTCCGCCATCGCGTGCACCATGGTTGCCGCTGCGTTCGCGCGCAGATGTCGTCGTATTCCAGACCGAACCACTGACGGAAGACCTCACGGTGATTGGCCCAATCAAAGTGGTCGTGAACGCGTCGGCCTCAACGGTCGACGCCGACTTTACAGCGAAATTGATTGATGTGTATCCGAGTAGCGACGCGTGGCCCAGTGGCTTCGATATGAATCTCACGGATGCGATCGTGCGCGGACGATTTCGTGCTACGCGCGACCATGAAGTGTTGCTTGCGCCAGGAAAGATTTACCCGTTCACTATCGAGCCATTTCCAACAGCGAACGTATTTAAAAAGGGACATCGCATTCGCGTGGATATTTCCAGCAGCAATTTTCCACGCTTCGATGTGAATCCAAACACCGGAGAACCGCTCGGCAAAAGTCGTCGGATGGTAAGCACCAATATCGCAGTACAACACTCGGCAACATGGCCTTCACACGTTGTGTTGCCGCTGGCTCCGGCGCGGTAACGGCGGACCGCGAGACGTCGAGCAAACAAGCAACCGATGATTGCCGATGGGGACGGTACGCACGCTGGTGGCGTATCGTCCGTCGCCCACGGTTTCACGATTCTTCTATAGAATATCACGATACAGAAGGACACCGTTTACAACTCATTCGCGTATTCTGCGGCCAGCAGTTCCCTTAAATTCGCCCACCTAACCACATGGGCAACACAATCAACAATCCTAAAAAATACACCGCTCCAAAAATAAATCCGAACTTCCAAAAATCTCGCTTTTCTATATAGCCTGAACTGAAGTACATCGGCGCGGGCCCCGTCGCGTACGGCGAAATAACGCCCATGAGCCCCAACGAGTACAGACACAGCATCGCCAACGTCCGCATCGGCATGCCCGGAATACTCGCACCAACTGCCAGCACCACTGGGAGCACCGCTGTTGCGTGCGAGGTAATGCTTGAAAACGCGTAGTGTATCCAAAAAAACAACGTTACCAACAAGAGCAGCGCGGTGGTTGGCGCCACACCCGCAAGAGGTTTTGCAAACATGTTCGCCGCCCACGACACAAAACCGATTTCGTTGAGCCCCGCCGAGAGTGTGAGTAGCGACGTGAAGTAAAAAAATACTTCCCACGCCGCCTTTTCAATCACAATGTCGTTGAACGCGATCACGCGACTCACGAGCATCAGTGAAATAATCACAAACACGACCGTTGTTGCCTGTATCCAATTCGAACCTACCACGGGCAACGCGAATGCGGGATTTGCGCCCGTGATCCAGAGCGCCATCGCGAGCAAGACGAGCGCGCCCATGATACGTTCCACCCGCGACCATGGCCCCATGGCTTCAAGTTCACGAGCCGCCCAGTCGGCAATTTCCGGACTCGCTTTGATCTCCGGCTTGCAAATCAGATACGACAACAGCGGCACGAGTAACAACAGCAACACGCCGAGCGGAAGAAATCCGACAAACCATTGTGACCACGTGATGTCGATGCCCGTGAGTTTTTTCGCAATCGCGAGCGCAGCAACATTGGGTGCAAGCGCCGTTAAGAACAACGAACTACTCACTGCAGTTGAAGCGAACGCAGTCCACATCAGATACGTGCCGATGCGACGCGCGGTCGGACCCGGCTCACTGTTGTACAGCGCGGGCACATTGCGCAAAATCGGGAAAATAGTTCCACCACTCCTCGCCGTATTTGACGGCGTTGCCGGCGCTAACGCTAAGTCGGCAAACGTAATCGCGTAACCGAGTCCGAGCGTGCGCCGCCCGAGGAGTCGCACAAGCGAAAGTGCGATGCGACGTCCAAGCCCGCTCTTGCGATAGCCAATGGAAAAAATGAACGCACCCACGATAAGCCAGACGCTACTCTCAGAAAATCCACTCAATGCCCATTTTAATGATTTTGCCGGATCAGGATCGACGTAACGCAGTACGGTGGCAGCGGTAAGTCCGATAAATCCCACCGCACCAGGCGCCATCGACTCGAAAATGAGCCCTGCAATCACGGCCGCAAAAATCGCAAAATAATGCCACTGTGCCGCCGTCAGGCCGACAGGAGTGGGGATCACAAATATCACGAGCCACACCACCAACGGCGCGATGGTCTTCCACGAAATACGCGATGCGGTTGGTTCGATATGGCTGCTCAAATGGCTACGGCTCGACAATCGTGAATGTTTGTCCGGCTTTCACCGGTCCGGGATACGTCTGCATCTTGCCAGACGGCCAGCGCACCTCAATGGCCGTCGCATGATCGGCGCTGCCTAGTCCGAAATACAGCGGGAGATCACTTTGCGATAGGTAGCCAGACTTGCCGTCCATCACTTTGAGCACGCGGCGCGCATCGGGGAGCACTACCGTTACTTGTGCACCCAATCCCTGTCGATTCGACGTCGTGCCTTGCAGTCGAACGCTGAGCGCATGCACGGGATGCCTCGCCGAAAGATCACTGATCAGTACTTGCGGGCCCGCGTTGAACTCGTTCGTGATGATGTCGAGATCTCCATCCCCGTCAATGTCAAAAATCACGGCCGATCGACTACCACGTGCGGCGAGCATCGTAAAGTGTCCGCGTGGCGAGTCGGCGCGACATCCCGCGGCCGCCGCGTCCGACTGCAGGCATCGTCCGCATGCTTTCGATGTGCGATCGGCCCCTGACGCGCTGCAGTCAACCTGGAACCATGGCTGTTCGGTTGCGCCATAAGGACGAAGTTCCACGCCCAGTGTGAATTCTGCGTGCATGAAATGATGACCGGCTTCGTTCAGCAGCACCGAATTTGTACTGTAGCGATATGGGAAATTCATACTGCCAATCACAAGGATGTCATCCCATCCGTCCGCGTTGAGATCATCTACACTTGGCCCCCATGGCCAGTACGTCTCAACGCCGAGCGAATCTGAAACTTCCCGAAATGGCGTCGGTGTTGTGGCGCCGGTATTCAAAAAAAGCGAGTTGCCAAAAATGAATTGGTCTCGACCCGTTGGGAATAAATCGGCGGGCATAAAACTCGATGCCGACTTACTCGCTTCACGAATCCAATCGCCCGGTGCTACTTCGTCAAACATGTCCGAATGCATGTCCGTGACAAATAAATCGAGTTTTCCGTCACCATTGACGTCAAAGACTTTCGTGCCCATCGCACCCCAGGACGTGCGCGGGAAATACGTCTTCGTCGCGTCGCGAAAATGCGTGCCATTTTCGTTTAACCAGAGATGATTTTCGCCCTGCATGTTAAGCATGAAGACATCTGGACGTCCATCGTTATTCACGTCAATGACTGTCGCGTCGCCACTCCAACTCTTGTCGTCGAATCCCACGCGTTTCGACACGTCCGTGAAATGCCCCTTACCGTCGTTGTGATACAAAATGCTCGACTCGGCACGCTCTGCATGTGTGTGTCCGTGAAACGCATCAGCAAGGCCAACGAAATAACCGCCAGCCCCCTTTTCGTTCGACGTATAAACGCCGACATTGGCGACCAACAAGTCAAGAAGTCCGTCACCGTCGTAGTCAAAAAACAACGCGCCGGATGAATGTCCAACATAGCCGACACCAGCGTCTGCCGTGATATCGCGAAACGCGCCGTTGCCCAAATTCTTAAATAGATGATTGCCATGCCGGACGGTGCTTACAAAGAGGTCAGGGAGGCCGTCGTTATCGATATCTGCAAATGCACAACCAACGGCAATCGCGTCGGGAAGATTCAATCCGGAGGATGCGGTGATGTCCGCGAATTTACCGCCGCCGAGATTACGCCAGAGCTCATTGGTACCACGCTGCGTGACGAGGTACACATCAGTCTTTCCATCACGGTCGACGTCAGCCGCACAAATGCCGGAGCCATGATCATAATGCACTGCCTTGTACGCACGACCCGCATCGTCAACGATACGATTCACAAACGTGATTCCACTCGCCGCGCGGCGGTCAGTGAACTGGAAGTCGTGTACGACAGGCGACGTCTCGTTTCGAGTGCGCTCTTCCAAATCCCGCGCAAGTAAAAACGATGGTACTGGTGGCACGCTATCGATTGCCGTTGCCAACGCACGAGCGGTGTGATCGGTTTTGGTACAAGCCACGCACAGCAACAGCACGCAAAGAACACGACGAACACTTTTCATATTTTGGCGACTTTCCGTGATCGTTGTGTTAGGTACGCGCACTCTCCACCAGATCCTCGACCAAAGCCACGGATCGCGCAGTCGCGCCGAGCTCCGTACGCACAACTTCACGGGCACGTTGTCCCTCGCGCTCTCGCTTGTTGCGGTCCGCCAACCATTGCGTAAGCACTTCCGCCAAAGCACGACTCGTGCGGACGGTTGCCGCACCGCCCGCCGCGAGCAACAGCCCCGCTTCGCGACTCATCGTATGTCGGGGGCCGAACGCCACCGGGACGCCGAACGCCGCGGGCTCAATCACTGAGTGCAATCCTGCTGCATGAAATCCACCGCCAACAAATGCGGCGCTGGCCACTGCATACACCTCGCCGAGAATGCCGACGCGGTCAAGGATGATGACGTCCGCCTCTGCATCTGTTGATGATGATCGTTCCTCAAGCACGGACAATCGCAACGCCCGTAACCTGTGCTTTCGCGCCCATGCTTCGAGCGGTTCGATATGCGCGGTTGTCGGCTCATGCGGCGCAATAATCAGTCGCGCGGTGGGCACAGCACGACGTACCGCGAGCCACGCGTCAAAGAGTACGAGGTTGTCCGCGGGCCACGTGCTGCCCGCGACGAGTGTTGGGCGTGTACTCCTGAGCAGCAACAACAGCGCGGATGCACGGTCGACGTTGTCGGCACGCGCCCAAACCTGATCGAAGCGCGTGTCACCCGTTACGCGGACAACGTTGGCGCGTACGCCGAGCTGCATTAGTCGCTCGCCGTTCGCGGCATCAATTGCACCGACGGTCGCGAGCGACGCGTACGCGTCATTGAGCACTAATCGTGAGAAAAACCCGAGCCGACCAGATGCCGGTGACAATGTTGCGCTCAGTAACCCCACCGGAATACGCCGCGCCACGGCACGCTCCACTAACAACGGCCATACATCCAACTTGACGAACACTAGTGCTGTCGGCTTAAGCGCGTCGAGCATTGCATCCGCGTCACGCACGGTGTCAAATGGCAAATAATCTGTGATCTCCGCGGCCACACTCTCAGCAAATCGTTCGGCACTTGGCGAAAAGTAGGTGTACGCGAACTGCCAATCCGGATGTGCGAGACGGAGCGCGTGAGCCACTGGGCGTGCTTGCAACCCCTCGCCAACAGACGGCGCGTGCAGCCAAATCAGCGGACGCGAAATATCCCGAATGGCGGCAGCCTGTGAGCGAATACGCTCGAGCAAGCCGCGACGCGCACGAAACGATTGCGCGAGTTTGCCGTTGCTCGACGGCGCAACACTGACGGCCAAGCCCGTAGCGGCACGAGCCAGCGCACCGCCAAGCGAATACAGCGTACCAACCGCGCCGTTCAGTGCGCCCTCTTATTACGCGCGACAGTGAGTGCCGAATCCACCGCGCGGCGGAAATCGACATATGGCACGGCACCTTCCACGAGAAACTCGCCGATCAAAAACGACGGCGTGGAACGCACGCCGATGCGGTTTGCCTGCTGAATGTCCGAATCGATCAGCGCGCGAATACTTGCCGATTTTTTGCAGCGCTGATACTCGGTCATGTCGAGCGCACTTGCGCGGGCCAAGCTGTCAAGATACGGCGCAGCGTCGGCGAGCTTGTGGATAGCCGCCTGATCCCGAAATAACGCGTCGGAAAAGCTCCAAAATTTCGCCTGCGCTGCGGCACACAGCGACGCTTCGGCCTCGACGCGCGCCTGTGGATGCATCTGCAAGGGGAGATGCAGATACGCGAGTCGCACCTTTCCGGGGTCGACGTAGTCGCGTTTTAGTTTGGCCATGGATGAGTCATGCCACGTCTTGCAGTATGGACACTGAAAATCGCTGATGACCACCAGCCAGATCGCTCCAGAGTCGCGTCCCATGAGCCGACCTTTGTCGGCCTTTGCAATAAGAACGGAGTCGGCCGCCGTATCCGACGGCGCGCTCGGTCGTGGTTTTGCGGTGAGCAACGCTGACGTTGCCGCTGACGTTGCCGCTGAGGTCGCACCCGCAGTGCTGTCGTGAGCAGATCGCGCTGCCGCGTCCGCACGGCCGCACGCGGTACCGACACCGACGAGCACTACAAGTGCCACCGCCTGAAGCGTAGCGGCGCGAGTCGTCAAGGCGCGAATGGCGGGAAGAGCGAATCGCATGGACCGAGTGATCAAAGGAGGGCGTTTTAGCGGAAGTCGCAGCAGCCTTCTAAATTAGCACAGGCGTATACTACAGCATCGTGCAATTCTCTCTTCGATTTGTCGTGCCTCTTCGCCTCGCTCGTGTGCTCGCGATCACATTCGCGCTGCTGTTCGTACGCGCTGCTCCCAGCGCGTCGGCGCAGCAGGCCCCACTTCCGGCGCCCATTGGCTACGTAAACGACTTTGCCAATGTCCTTCAGCCCGACGCGAAAGCGCGATTAGAAGACCTCGCCCGTCGCGTGAACGCCGCGACGCACGGCGACATGGTGATCGTGACGCTTGCGGACTTGGGAGGACGTCCGGTCGAGGAGGTATCGCTTCGGCTCGGTCGAGAGTGGAAGGTTGGCGCAGACGCGGCGGTCGGTGACAAGGCGCGCAATGCGGGCGTAATCATTTTGATTGTGCCCGAAGAGTCGTCCACTGACGGTCGCGGACACTGTCGGATTGAAACAGGGCAGGGCACCGAGGGATTCATCACAGATGCGACCTCGGGCACGTTGTGCCGCGAGGCAGGACCAGAGTTTGTGGCGAAGAACTACAGTGCCGCGCTTGAGTTGATTGCGGGCAATGTGGCCAATCGCTACGCGGCAGAGTTCAAAGTGTCGCTCGATGGGACCCCGCAGTCGCAACGCTCGCGAGCGACGCGCGGCCAAGGTGGGCTGTCGCCTGTCGCGTTCCTGATCATCATTGTCGTCATTTTTGTCGTGCTCAGCTCGATGAGTGGAAAGCGACGCGGTGGATGTATCGGATGCATTCCACTTCCGTTTGGCGGTCCGTCCATCGGTGGCGGCGGTTGGAGTAGCGGCGGGGGATTTGGCGGGGGCGGCGGAGGCGGTGGAGGCTTTGGCGGATTCGGCGGTGGTGGAGGATTTAGCGGTGGTGGCGGTGGTTCGGACTGGTGAGGTTGTCAACGCTGGTGCGCAAGTAACCTGTTCAACGGAAAATCCCGATGGCCACGTCTCCCATGACCCTTGATGAGCTCGTCTTTCAGATGCGCCAAGTACATGGCGACCTGCTGCAGGCTGTGGTGCTCTATGGCTCCGCCGCTAGCGACGAGCACGTCAAGGGACATTCCGATCTCAACGTCTTGGTGATTGTGCAGTCGCTGGAACTGTCCACGCTACGCACGCTGGCGCAAACGACGCGCGCGTGGAGCGAGGCGGGCAACCCATCGCCGCTGACGTTGACCACCGTCGAGTGGCTGCGATCAGCAGATATTTTCCCAATGGAGTACGCGGACATTCTCGAGCGACATCGCGTGTTGGACGGCACGTTACCGTTGGACGGGATCGTGGTAAACGCCCGCGATTTGCGGTTGCAAGTCGAGCAGGAAGCGATGGGCAAATTGCTGCGTTTGCGCCGCGGCGTAATGTCGTCAGGCACTGACGTGGCAAAACAGGTGGAGTTGCTGCGCGTTAGTCTGAGCGCACTGCTTGTAGTCTTTCGTGCGGTATTGCGGTTGCACAACGAGCGTCCGCCGCGCGATGCGGTGCAGTTGGTGCATACCGTTGGACAACGATGCGGTTTCGACGCGACATCGTTTGAGGATGTCGTCGCGCTCGTGCGCGGAAAGGCAATCGAGGCTGGCAAAACCGAGTCGATTCTTGCCGGGTATGTACACGGTATGGAGTCACTCGTGACATATCTGGACCAGTTTACCCCGCCGACGCCGTCGGCTGATTCTCAACATTCCTGAGGACGAGCATATGAATTCCGTGCGGTTTTCGCGCGCCTTACGGCGGGCACGATACGTCGCGCTGGCGTTGCCCTTAATACTTGGCGCCTGCGGCTATAACAGCATTCAATCGTACGATGAGCAGGCGGAACAGGCGAAGAAAAATATCGATGCGCAGTTGCAACGGCGCGCAGATCTCATTCCTAATCTCGTCAGTACTGTGAAAGGCTTCGCGGCGCAGGAGAGCGAAGTTTTTATCCAAGTCGCCAAGGCGCGCTCAGGTCTCATTGGGGCGCTGCAAAAGCCCGGCGGCTCTGACCCGACAGAAACGGCGAATGCAAACCAACAGCTGACAACCGCGCTTGGTCGGATGAGCATTGTGGTGGAATCGTATCCACAGTTGAAGTCCAACGAAAACTTCCTAAAGTTGCAGGACGAATTGACGGGTACCGAAAACCGTATCGCCGTTTCGCGCACGGATTACAACGAAAAGGTAAAAGTGTACAACGAGTACATCCGCAAATTTCCCGCTGTGATGACCGCGAAAGCAACCGGCGCCAAGGCGCGTACGTACTTTGAAGTGACTGATGCGGCGGCACGCGCGGCACCATCCGTCGACTTCAGTAAGCCCGCACCGGGTAAGTAGTGGGTAACTAGTCGGTACGGAGTGCACTCGGCGTCAGGCGGACAACGCGTATCACGGCGTGCGATTTTTCTCGTACAGCAAATTCCGCGGTGCAACGCGCCAGTCATACCAGCGTAAAATTGGGTTGCCGTTGTTCACCGCCGGATCGACTTTTTCTGTTTTAAGTTGCGCGCGCACATGTACGCCGATGATGTCGTTGCCGTCGTTCAGTGTATCAGAATCGAGACCACTGTACGACGGCGCCTCACGATTGCCGATGAAAAGGATCGACGTGGTAAACGCTTCCGCTCCGGTGGCAAGGATGCGACCAAGTGGTCGCGCCGCGTCGTCAAACTGATCAGCGCGCATCAACGATTTGCTCGCGGCGTCGCGCCAGTACACCACGGCTTTCAGTTTCTGAATGGTGGTGCCGGAGCGCGTCAGTAGCGTGCTGTCGAGTCCGGATTTCCGACCGAGTAAGAATTCGAGCGGTAAGAAGTTTGCGCGAAACCTTCCGTTGGCGGCACTCACCACGCTGGTGAGATACAGTAAACGACGTGTCGTACCGATCTGTAAACGCGCTAAATCGCCGCCCGCGAGCGTGAAAGTGCCGTTCACTTTCATAAACTCAATGCACGTCGTGCCACAGTTTCCGCCAACTGGATAGTTCGGCAACGTGTCACCATCATTGTAAATGGCGTACACCGGTGCTTCATCGGGTGCAAATGGAACCGAGAGCACGGACAGCGTGTCGCCGAAGGAACCCAAACTGCCAAATGTCGGCGTGCTCTCCATCGCGATACCTGCTTCCTGGGCGTCACGGGCCAGCGACAAGCCAACAAAGCGCGCGTTGCGATCGACGCTTTCGCGAATCGTCCAGCCGCGACGGGTTTGCCAACTGCGCAAAGAAAATGATGTGGCCGCGGTAATCACAACCATTCCGATCGTCATCGAGATTAGGAGTTCGGCGATGGTAAAGCCTTGGCGACGTCGTGTCATGGGACCGCCACGAGGCCGTTGCCTCGGAAGAAGGAAGTAGTGAGCGTCACGGGCTGCGGACCACGCGGATAGGACACGGTGAGGTCGATGCGGAGCAGATTCTGTCGCGTCACGCTGACCACCATCGAACGCTGAAACATGCCGGTTGATGACGCGGTGCCGTCGGCATCCAACCGCACTACCGGTTCGGAAACCACAGTCCACGGATCTCGTGTGCGCACCTGTTCGAGGTAACCGCGCGCAAGAGCGATCGCGTTCGTACGGTTTTGCGCGAGCGTCTGCATCGTGAGGGTGTTCGCGCTCACGGTTGCCAGCGACATCAAACCAACCGCGAGTAAAATCATCGCCACTAACATCGAAATAATGGTAAAGCCCCGTCGTGCGCGACTGCCGTGCACGCGCAAATGCGCGTTCACTTCCAGGCTCCGTCTTGCCACGTCCATAAGCGCACGCTCCCGGAAGGCGATAACTGAATGGCCATCACGGCGTTGGGATCGCGCTGATGGACGAGGTATACAACGCCTGCCGTACCCATCGGCGTGGGGAGCCCACGCGAATCGAATTCCACGCGATTGTTGTCGAACGTAATCGCACCGCTTCCGGTCGTATTCGGCACGGCGAGCGCGTTCCCGCGACCAAAGTCAACATTTGTCGGCAGCGCACGCGTTGCAAAGCCTTGCAGCGCATACATCTCATCATCGGTCTGCGTGATGGTGCTGTCGCCATCTGTATCGAGATAGCCGACGTACTTCGGGATTGAACCGGTCGTAAATGAAACGCGTGCGCGATTTCGTGTTGCGAGTGCCCGCGTGCGCGCTAAGTCCATATCCTGCGTTAATTGCATGCCGGCCAGCGATACTTCCGTTGCTTCGGAAATCCGCATGCGCGGCACGACGATGGACATCATGGTGCCGACGATGACCATCACCACCAACAATTCAATGATCGTTAAGCCGACACGACGTCTCGCGAGCGGCGCATCGGGTGTGTGCGAAAAAGTCATAACGGCCTCAGTACAGCGGACGAAAGGCGGTCTGCAACACGGTGCCCACCGATGGACAACCTGGTGGCAGTCGCTCAGGGAATCGGAAGTTCACGTCAAAGCTCCACGCGCGGGTCGGCGCCGTGTAATAGCCCGCATTGGCATAACCGACGTTAGTGCTGTTGCCCCACAAACCCAACGCATAACGACTTGGGAATAACGACACGAGCGAACCCGTGTAGCGAAACGTGACACCGCTCCAGTTTTCAAGAAAACGCGGGAAGTTTTCGAGTCCGCCACCATATGGTGGGGCGCTGCATCCGCCGCGCGCATAGTCGCACGGCGTTGGTGAGTGTCCAGCCAAAATCGCCGCGTAAACGGTCGAGCCCCGTGAAGGTCGCAGCGCCATCGGATACTGCAGCGTGTCACACCATCCGGTTTGCGTACCACACCGGACACCCGACGCAACCGCGGACGTCGCAATCATGCCTGGATTGGGTGGGTTGCTTAAAAACGTCATCGCATCGGCCATCAGCGCAGCAGGTCGCCACACAACGGTGTTGTAATCGCCCAGTACGTACATGGGGCGATCCGTTACCATGGATAAGCCACCTGTGTCCGCGGGCATTCGAGACATTGGCAACTGCGCGCCTTGGCGCAGACGTACGGCGGGATAATCATTGGCGCTCGACGCGCCCGCGTTCATGAACGTGATGTAGATGATGCGAGGGGAACGCGTGCTCGGCGATGCATCCGACCAGATCCGCAACGAATCCATGTATACATCAATCAAGTCTGGACGCAAATCCTCGCGTCCTTCGTAAAACGCGTTCGTCACGGGTTTGAAAATGCCACGGCACACGGCGCCCGACGGCACCTCTAAACCAACGGTTCGAATCTGCACGATCGAGTCGCAGAATGCGGCCTTGCGCGCATTCGAATCGGCCATTGCAAACACACCCGCATTGACGGTGATGTACCAGTCCGACTTCCACGCCATCTTGACATCTTGCACCATCGGCGTGTCGCCAACGTCACGCGGCAAGACGAGCGTGACGGGCGGCATATTGATTGGCAGCGGCAGCTTGAGTGGTCGCACACCCATGGCCGACGTCATCAAGCGACCACTGAATTTTTGCTGACTGCGCGTCACGAACGCGGCGCCGGTGAGACTTCGTGAGTCGAAGTCCAACGTGATCGGTGACCCAGATGCGTTGTTGATCTTCACACCGCTCAGCCTATTGTTGGCATCCTTGCGGTTCCAAAATACGCTGTCGGGTGTCGTCAGCTGACTTTGAAATGTGGCACTGTTTGACGAGAGGTAGAGATTGCCATTGGTGTGGACCCAACCGGCGAACGTCATCGGCGCGCCAGGGAGAATTTCGAGATCCTCCTCGTAAAACACACCGAATTGAAAGAGCGGAATGGTTTGCGCGTTCACCGAGAGTACGGCGGTCGCGCGATTGCCTGAGCTATCACGCGCGGCAACGGTGATATCAATTGGTTGATTCAACGCGTACAGGCCCGCGAACGAACCAGCGGTGATGGTACGCGACACCGGAACGGCCGTCGTGTGCGTCGATTGCGAGAAGCGATAACCACTCAATGCGGGCGTTTGCAACGTGGCGATGTCCTCTCCGCTCACAATACCATCTTGCATCGCCGCATCAAGCTGCGACATGATGTCGTCCGCCCCACCTTCCGCTGCGTACGACGCACGTGATGCGCGATAGTCGGCGTTTGATGTACGCGCCATCGACGTCACTGCAGACAATCCGGCCAGAATAATGATTGAGAACATGACGAGCAACAGTAACGCTGCTTCAAGGGCGAAACCGCGGCGCGCCCGCGCTGTCGTGACACGTCCACCACCAGATGCTACTCGATTTGTCTGCATGTACTCCCCCGTGCGTGGTGGACACTGCTGCACACGAGAAGTACGGTTATGCTGCGGGTGACATCACTTCGTTACGGGCGTTTGAGCGCACGATGCAACGAAGCATCGAAACCATGTGATACTCGAACGCATTCCGGTGATACAATGGCCGCCGACGGAATACACTCGACTACGGTTTTGGCGGCAGAGGACGCGGAAACAGTCCGTCACCTTTTGCCACGCGCCACCCCGTAACATCGAGACGATCGAGTTCTGCAAAACGTTGCTCGCACGCTTTGCCGGGTGCGCCGAGCTGCGTCCATAACGCTTCCGCTTTGTCCGGCATAAAGGGCGAGAGAAGTACGGCCTGCCGCGCCAGTCGACGAATGAGCGACGCAAGGCACTGCTCCAAATCGGCGCGCCTGTCAACATCTTTCGCCAATTGCCACGGTGCCGTTGCCTGCGTGTATTCATTCGCGCGCGCAGTCATGCGCCCGACGGCAGACAGACCATCATGCAACAACCATCCGTGCTTGCCGTCGAGGGCCGCGTGATACGCGGCGACGTCAATCGCATCGCCAGACTCTGCCGCCGGTTGCACCGCAGCGGGAACAACCGCATCGCAGTACTTCTCCACCATCGCGATGGCCCGACTTGCCAAATTGCCGAACGCGTTAGCCAGGTCGCTTGTGTAGCGCTCTTCAAATCGTTCCCACGAAAAATTTCCATCCGCATCGAATGGCACTTCGCGCAATAGCACGTAACGGAACGCATCCACGCCGTATCGATCAATGGCTTCACCCAAGTCAAGCTTTACGCCGGCACTTTTTGAGAAGCGCTCACCGCCAAGCTGTACGAACCCATGTGCCCACACCTGCTTTGGCAACGGAAGCCCCGCGGCTTCAAGCATCGCCGGCCAGATCACCGCGTGAAAACGCGTGATGTCTTTGCCGATGATGTGTACATCGGCAGGCCAGCGCGTTTCAAAGCCCGGTTCTGGAAAGCCAGTCGCCGTGAGATAGTTGGGTAGCGCATCGAACCACACGTACGTGCCTTGGCGTTCTCCGCTTGACAACGGTAACGGAAATGGCACCGCCCAGTCCAAGCGAGAACGCGATGCGGAAACGTCTTCGAGCCCTTGAGCAAGAAGGCCAAGAATCTCGTTCCGCCGACTTTCAGGTTCGATATATGACGGATTGGACGCGAGCAGTGCTTGTAGAAACGGTTGGTACTTAGACAGGCGAAAAAACCAATTGCGCTCCTCCACCTCTTCCAAGATGCGCGTTGGATGCAGCAAGCAGCGGCCGTCAACAATATCGGCATCCTGCTTAAACGCTTCGCACCCAACGCAATACAACCCGCGATACGAACGCTCGTAAAAGTCATCGGG
>JANYFO010000274.1 GCA_025362635.1 Gemmatimonadaceae bacterium
GACAATCTCATCGCCACTCTTTTGCGTGTACAAGTCCAACGGTTCGAGCGGCGGCCCGTCGTACTCTACAAACGAATAACGCCGCACGATGCGGCGCCAAGTGTCAAAAATGTGGGCTCGCTCTGCGAACTGCTCCGGGTAAAAGTCTCGAAACCCCGGTAATGGTTGTGGTGGCATCCCTGCAAGTTACCGAGCGAGCGGATCGACCTGCAAGCGCTCCATCGCGTCTCCCACCGTATGAAACGATCCGGACACGAGGACCGTCGCTCCAACCGCGGCCGCGCGCTGCAACGCCAGATCGAATTGGTCCACACGCGTGGCCCGGATACCTGCGGCCACCGCCCAGGCTTCCACCTCGTCCAGATTCCAAGCACGCGACGCCGGCGCGGTCGGCGCGGCCGTAAGAAAGATGTGGTCAGCAACCGCTGCAATTGCCAGCAAAATACCACGCCAATCTTTGTCGCGAAGTACGCACACCACCGCAACAATCGGGGTTGCCACGCCCACATTCACGAGGTTTGCCGCTACGGTGGCAGCGCCGTCGGGATTGTGCGCGACATCAAAGAGCCAGGCGTTCCATCGATGAAATCGCCCGGCCAACTGTACGCCAGCGAGAAGCACGTCCGCGTTCTCGGCAATCGCGCGCCACCGGCCACCGGCCGCGTGTAACATGGCGATGGCCACCGCCGCGTTGTGCGCCTGGAATTCGCCGATGAGCGGCGTTTGCAGCCGCCGCGACGTGCCGTGCGCGGTGAGCGTGAAGCTGGTTCCAGCGCCGTCCACGTGGACGTCACTCACGTGCCAATCACGCCCTGTCATTACAACCGGTGTTGCGCCCACTGCGACTGCGTGCGCGGTCAACACATCGCGAATGTGCACACGCGTGTCACCAACCACAGCAGCGGCGTTCCGCTTAAAAATGCCAGCTTTTTCGCCCGCGATGTCCTCCAGTGTCTCGCCGAGATACTCCACGTGATCGAAACCAATTTGTGTGACGGCAGCAACGAGCGGTTGCACCACATTCGTTGCATCAAGCCGTCCACCTAAACCGACTTCGATCACGGCGACGTCCACCACTTGTTCCGCAAAATAGGCGAGCGCCATGGCGGTCGTTGCTTCGAAAAACGTGGCGCCGATCCGCGCCATCTCTGGCTCCCAGTGCGTCAGCCAAGTCGCAATCGACGCCTTCGACATGGGAACGCCATCCACAACGATGCGTTCGGAAAAATCAACGAGATGCGGCGACGTATACCGTCCCACACGTAGTCCAGAGCCGCGCAGCATTGCATCCAAGGTCGCCACCGTGCTGCCTTTGCCATTCGTGCCGGCAACATGAAAGACTGGGTATGCGAGATGCGGATTCCCCACAAGCGCAAGCATTTCGGACACGCGCCCCAATCCGAGACGCCATGCGCCGCCCGTCAACGCGAAGAGCCGCTCCAGCGCCGCTTCGTACGCCACCGTCGGCCGCAGCGTCAGCTGTCCTGCACGTGTCCCGCCGCAGCGGGCCGTCCAGTCATATGGCGCAACAATCGCGACAGCGTTGGTCGAAGTTCACGACGATGCACCACCTGATCCACCATTCCGTGATCTAACAAAAACTCCGCGGTTTGAAATCCTTCAGGCAAGTCTTGTCCCAATGTTTGCTTAATCACGCGCGGACCTGCGAAGCCAATCACCGCGCCAGGTTCAGCAAGAATCGCATCGCCGAGCATTGCAAAGCTCGCGCTCACACCGCCCGTTGTCGGATTGGTCAGCACCGAGATGTAGGGAATGCGGCGCTCAGCAAGTTGCGAAAGGACCGCAGATGTTTTTGCCATCTGCATCAGTGAAAGCACGCCTTCCTGCATGCGCGCACCGCCCGACGCCGAGATGATCACCAGCGGATGTTTCTTCTCCAATGATCGCTGACCAAGCCGCGCGATCTTCTCACCGACGACCGATCCCATCGATCCGCCCATAAACGCGAAATCCATGATGCCGATGCCAACGGGCAATGTTTCGAGCAAGCCGGTGACAGTCACAATCGCATCGGCATCCCCGGCGTTCGTCAACGCACGTTTAAGTCGCGCCGGATACTCAGGGAATCCGAGTGGATCGACCGAGCGCAAATCGCCACTCACTTCGCTAACGCTGCCTTCATCGAGTAACATCGCCGCATAGTCCCACGCGCGAAGGCGACGATGAAAGTCGCACGCTGGACACACGTTGAAAAGGCGCAGAAATTTTGCACGGATATCCGTGTGCCCGCACGCCTCACACTTCTCCCACGTATCAGGGGGAATCTCGAGTCGCTCGCGACGGGGCTGCCGAGGCTTTCTTTCTTTCCGGAACCAGGCCATAGACGCGTAAGATCAACAACCGAGGAGAGCAAGGCTAGGGCTTGCGCACGTGGAATTCCTTTCTTTTCGCTTGCTATAGCTCGAGAGCGTCAGGCTGACCGCGACCCTCGGCCGAAATTCGGAGTAAAACGGCCACGCCGATCCAGCTCACGAGCAAAAAAGATCCGCCGTAGCTGAAGAACGGTAAGGGAATGCCGGTAACTGGCATAAGATTCAGCGTCATGCCGACGTTGACCATGACATGAATAAAGGACGCCGCTACCAGACCGAACGCGACAAGACTCGGAAATGCATCGTTCGCACGAGTGGCAACGCGTGTCGCGCGAAGAAAGAGCGCAAGGAAAAGTGCGAGCGCAATCGACACACCGAGAAACCCAAGCTCTTCCCCCACGACCGAGAAAATGAAATCCGTGTGACGTTCCGGCAAAAACTGTAACCGTTTTTGGCTACCAAGCGTGAAGCCTTTGCCAAACAGTCCACCAGAACCGATCGCCACTTTCGACTGGGTCACATTGTAGCCCGACGCGCGCGGATCGAACGATGGATCCAGAAAAACAAGGAGGCGACGCTGCTGGTACGGCTTGAGCTTGTCCCACAACAATGGCGCAACCACACCCATCGACACGTTAGCCACGACCAGAAGCACGCCTTCGAGCAGATACGGTCGATACCAGAGTACAAGTGCAACAAGAATCAAAAACCATGCGCCCCAAATACCCGTACTGAATGCGAGCACTAAACTCACGCCTGGACTTGCGAGCATGAGCAAGAGCGGCCACGGCACACCAGACCAAAAGAGCATTGCGAAACAGATGCCGATGAAGACGATGCCCGTACCTAAATCGGGTTGCCCCATCACCAAGAGCCACGGCAACCCCACCACCATCAGCGGTCGCCAGAGGTCGAGCAACGAGCGTGGGGTGTCCCGCTGCGACGCCAACACGCGTGCCAACATGAATGTGGTAGCCAACTTGGCGAGCTCCGACGGCTGTCCAATGCGCATACCGCCAATCGTCAGCCAACTCTTCACACTTGCCGCCGTCCCTGCGCCGGTACCGACAAACAGTACGACCACCAAGAGTGCGCAACAGAAAATGTAGAGCGGCCATGCACTCCACTCGATCAAGCGCACCGAACCGCGCATCACGATCCAACACATGCCGAGCGACACCACAAACCACCCCAGTTGCCGTCGCCACGCATGCGCAATAAAACTGGACGGCACGTCCGTCTGTCCCGCAGAAAACACCATTGCAATGCCAAAGGCGGAGAGCAAAAGTGCGATCAGCAGCAGCGGATAGTCGATACCCTGACGACGAGACATGATAGCCATGTTAGTCAGGCGTAAGAATGTTCAACGACAATCGTTTTTTAAGGAAACGTTCCATGATCTTCGTCGCGACCTGCGCCGCGTGTGTCCCATGCAATCCCTCTTCTAAAATCACGGCCACCACAATTTGCGGTTTGAGCACAGGCGCGTACCCAACAAACCACGCGTTATCGGGATGGGGTGGATTTTGTTGCGTGCCGGTTTTTCCGGCGATTGTCAGCCCAGAAATTTGCGCGCTCGCACCAGTGCCTCGTGTCACCACGTCCGCCAACGCAAGTTGCAGCCCTTGGAGCTGATCCGGCGATATGTTCACCACCTGCTTTCGAGCAACGGTTCGCGTGACGATCTGTGGCGTTGGTGCTGCGCCATCCGTCGCTAACGCCGCATAGAATCGGGCCATAGTGAGTGGTGTTTGCGCATTGTCGGCCTGACCGATGGACAAGCTCAGCACCACCGAGGCATTCCAGCCGCGCGCACCATAACGCTTGTTGAAATACGCCACACTCTCCGGCCATCGTGGTCGCCTTTCGCCCGGCAGATCAATATGCGTACTGTCTTTAAACCCAAGTGAGACACCACCCGCCAACAAGTTCGCCAGTCCGATCTTGAGCCCCAGCTGATAGAAGTACACATCGCAAGACTTCGCGATGGCTTGTGCGAGCGTAATATCACCGTGCCCTCGATGATCCCAACACTTGAACACGCGACCGTAGTAAAAGCCTCCGGTGCACGGCTGCGGCATGTGGGAATCCATGGTCACGAGTCCGCGCTGCATCCCGATGATCGCGGTGGCGAGTTTAAACGTGGACGCCGGCGCATACTGTCCGTTCAACGCGCGATTGTTCAACGGCGTGTGCGGGTTGTCGAGCAAACTTTGATAGTAGCTGGCCGGCGCGCCACCAATAAACTTGTTCACGTCATACGTTGGTGCGCTGTACATCGCGAGCACCCCACCCGTATTCGGATCCAACGCAACCACGGCACCACGCAATGAATCGCCAAAGTACGCATGCGCAAATCGCTGCAAATCGAGATCGATATTGGTTTGCAGCGGCGGCGGAGCGTCGGGTTGCTCTTCGGCGCGCACACCGGCATCACGCACCACGCGATTCCGCGCATCAACTTCGACAAAGCGACGACCTTCCTTGCCGCGTAACTCGGCTTCGTACTGCTGTTCCAATCCGAGCTTACCCACTTGCTGTCCGGCTTTGTATCCTTCGAATTTTGTCGACGCTAACTGTTGTTCTGAAATTTCGCCGGTGTACCCAACGATGGCGGCCATCGCTTCTCCATCAGGGTAGTACCGTTTTGGTGCACTCTGAATGATCAGTCCCGGAAACTCTACGCGCCGTTCTTCTAACACCGATACCACTTGAAATGACGCATCGCCAAAGATCACGGCAGGTCGCTGCGGCGCGCGTCGAAAGCGCCGCACAATGAACTCTTGCTGTGCTGAGTCGATGGGGGTCACCTTCGCGAGCGTCGTCAGTGCGGTGCGCAACGAGTCTTCAGTGGGACTGAGAATTGACACAGAGTAGCCCGGAAGATTCTCCGCAATGATCTCGCCTTTGCGGTCGTAAATGATCCCGCGCGCGCCCGGCAATGGCACTTCACGCAGCCGATTATTTTCCGATTGCAACACGTATGCCGCCGTCTGTAAAACCTGCGCGCGAAAAAAGCCTATTGCTAACGCGCCAAACGACACGAACAGGATGCCGCGCGCAATACGCGCACGCCGCAACGCTTCGTTGGGATGCAGGCTCATCGCGTAGGCACCGTCCTAAACCGTCTGCGGGCGAAAGAGCGGTCGAAACGCCGTTAGTAAGACCACGGCGACAAGCGCCGTGAGCGCGGCGGACAATGGCGCCCACAACAAGAGCTCTGCAACGAGTCGAATGCCACGAATTCCGCCGCCGACCAACGTATAGCCCGCGTCAAACGTCCACTTCCCGACAAAAATAAAAAGTCCCGTGAGTGCAACATGATCAGCGAAAAACACGGCCTTGGTCCACGAGGCGGCGAATGCGACAATCGTTAACACAAGTGTTGCAGCGCCAAACGCCCCGGGTGCAAGCGCATCGACCGCGAGACCAGCGAGGAATCCAATCACCGCGGCGAAACCTGGTCGCACGCGTACTGCCGCAAACAAAATTGCAATGGCGAGAAAATCGACCGTCACGCGACCACTTACGAGTGGCCGTACACCAAAGTGCGCCGCCACGAGCAGTGCGAAGCCTAGCACCGCTTGTGTGGAGGAACCAACAGCTGACGGTGGTTGCGGACGCGTCACCTTAAGCGCTCGGGCGGAGGTCCAGTGCGCGGAGGTACGGTTGGCGTGACAACAGGTGGACGAAGTCGTGACGAATCTGGACGAACGACCTTCGTGCCCTTCGCGCTGTCTGGCACCGACATCCGAAGCGGTGCACCGGTACTGTCGCGCTGCAGACTATCGGTCGCGGCAGAGTCGAGTGCCGCACGACGCGCTGAAAGTTCATCCAGCGCTGCGCGCTTCGCGATTGAATCACCAGCGGCAGCAATGGCACGCGCCGCACTATCAGCCGACGTCACGTTCGTCCAAATGTGATTTACGCCGCGCGCGGCACGCGGCGGCAGCAATACCAGTACGGGTCCGATGGCTTCCGGTAACACCGACGGTTTGATGAGATACGTTCGCGCCCATTTTTCCGGCGTTGAAATTTCACCGAGCACGGTACCAATCGGAATTCCACGCGGATATGTCGCCCCAAGACCTGAGCTGACGACGAGCACGCCCGTGTCGAGCTTGGAGCGAAACGGCACGCCACGTAATTCAAGCAACCAACGCTCTGCACCCACGCCAAGATGCGGTTGCACAATACCATATGCGGCGTTGTCTACACTCATCGCACTCACGCGAAAATCAGGATGCGCCCAGGTGATCGCAAAACTTGTCCGAGCATCGACACTCTGCACCATCCCAACCAATCCATCGGCGGTCACGACGGCAGAAAATGGTTGGACGCCTGCTGCAGTGCCCACGTTCAGCGTAAGTGTGAAGTCATCATCAGCACCCCGTGTTGGCAATAATTCCGCGGGCACAAACCCATCTTGCAGGCGCGCCGAAAGTCCGAGCAAACGTCGCAAGGTCGCATTCTCATCGGACACCGCACGAGCGGACAATGCGAGCGTTGCAACACCGCCGCGCACCAAAAGCACATCATTGCGCGCAACAACGGACGCTCGAATTGTAGCGGCGCGACTCTCAAGCAAAATGATTGGCGATAACACCGTGCTGCGCAGCAGTTGCGCCACGGACTCGCGCGCACGGCGCGGCATCACCAAGGCCACGAGCGCAAGTGCCAGGCACCCTACCACCAATCCTGTGTCCCACCGCCCTCCACTCCGAACGCTACGTGCCACCGCGCGTTCAGGTCGTGAGAACTGACCAGTACTTCTCTTCGTCGTCCAAGATCTTACC
>JANYFO010000344.1 GCA_025362635.1 Gemmatimonadaceae bacterium
GTGGACGACCTCGCTCGTGCGTCCGTCAAGAAACCACACCACCTCATCGATCATCGCACGATAATCCGCACTCGATTGATACCCAACGCACGGCGCCTGACAGCGCTTGATGAAGTAGTCGAGACACGGTCGTTCAGGGGCTTCTCGGAGAAGCGCATAGTGACAAGACCGCACCGTGAAGAGACGCTTGACGACGTTGAGCGCTTTGCGCATCCCACCAACATCGGTGTACGGGCCAAAATATCGCGCACCATCGTCCAGCAGTCGGCGTGTGACGATGACGCGCGGGAACGGCTCCTGCACCGTCACTTTGATGTACGGGTACGATTTGTCGTCACGTAACGCGATGTTGAATCGCGGTCGATACTCCTTTATAAGCGTTGCTTCGAGTATCAGCGCGTGCGCTTCAGTCGGCACCACAATGGTGTCAAGATCTCGCACTTTCCGTAGCAGACCACGCGTTTTCGGACTCGCCTCGTGGTCTTGCGCCCAATAACTGCGCACACGTGATCGCAATCGTTTTGCTTTGCCAACATACAGTACCTGTCCATCGACATCCTTCCAGAGGTACACGCCCGGTCCATCCGGTAAATGCGGAAGTTTTACGGCGACCGATGCGGGCATGCCGCGGAGCATGGCGCTCTGCGTCCACTCATCCTCAGGTACTGGCATGACGGTTCCGCCCTCACCCGGCGGAAGATGCTCAGTCGCCATAGAACGCGGTTCGTGGCGCACGACGTAACCAGCGCGCTGCCTCGCGCGAGCCCATCCACCACGCACTCACTAAATACGCGACGGAAAACGCAATGAGTATGGGTGGTCCGACGAGACGCGGATGAGCATTGGGCCACTGCGATGTTTGAGCGACACGCATGGCGAGGGCGAGCATAGTACCGACCAGCGAGGCGAGCACGATTCGACGAGTGCCTATCCACATAGTCGTCGTATACAGCGGGCCGAGGCGACGGTGCAACCCGCGCACCAACAGCGAAAGATTCACGTATGAGCCGAGCGCCGTTCCCAACGCGATGGCCGCAGCGCCATACGCCGTGTGACGCAACGGGTAAGCGAGCACAATCGACGCCACCGCAGAAACCGAAATGCTCACAATCGACGAGCGCAGCGGAGTGCGGTAGTCTTGCAATGCATAGTAAACCGACGACAGCAATTTGACTGAGCCAAAACTCACAAGGCCAACGGCGAACGCCGCAAGTACCGCGTGTACTTCGCGCTGCTGCGATGGCCCGAAAGCACCCGTGCGATAAATAATCCCCACGCAGTAGTCGCCGAAGACTACGCAGACCACGGCACTTGGTACGATGTAAAAGAGCACGCGCTGCCAACCACCGCGAAGTCGCTCAAGCAACGCGTCGATATCCATGGCGCCCGAGTCACGCGACAGATCCGGTAACGAGGATGCCGCTACCGACACGCCGAAAATTGAGACAGGCAACAAGACAAGCAAGTTTGCATAACTAAGATTTGCCACGGCACCTGTCGGCAAAAACGTCGCAATTTGTAAATCAATAAACGACGAGATTTGCACAACACCAAGCGCTGTCACGACAGGGACGACGTTTCGCAGCATCGGCAATACACCTTCCGCAGCGCGATCGAGCGTCGGGCGAATTGGTCCGAGCAATCGCATCACCTCCGGCAATTGCGCCGCCACTTGCAAGGCAGCGCCGAGCAGTGTCGCCCACGCGAGCCACCACGCGAGCTGAGCGAGGTCACGTGCGTGTGCGCCCCAGCCCCACAGCAATCCGATTTGCGCCATCGACCACAGCGCGGCACTGGCGTACGACCAAAAAAAACGGCGATGCGAATTCTGAATTCCCAAACACCATCCACTTAAGACCATCAACCCCGTCATCGGGAACAACACACGCGTCAACTGCGTCGTAAGCGCACGTTGCGGCGCATCCCATCCTGGAGCGGCTAACTGTGTCAGCAGCGGCGCGAACACGATGCCCAGAATGGTGAGCAAAGACAGGCTGACAAGCAAAATGCCAAGTAGCGCAGACGCCATCGCACGCGAAGTCTTACGGTCGGCACGCGCAAGCATGCGACTGTACGCAGGCACAAACGCCGCTGACAACGTGCCTTCTCCGAGCAAATTACGGATCGCATTTGGAATTTTCCCCGCTGCATTAAATGCGTCGGCCGTGCTCGACGTGCCAAAGTAGTGTGCGAAGAATGTGATGCGCAGTAAGCCCAGAATTCGGCTGAGCAGGATACCGGCGCCGACGGTTACTGCCGCGCGGCTATCCGATGTTTCACTCATGGTGCGTCGGCAGCGCCCCGTACGACCGCGCGCGCATGCAACAACGCTTCGGCGTGCATCCGATCGAAAACGGCCGTACCATGCCGCACCAGCATCGGCATCAAATTCAATACGCGCTCGGGCGACGCACCGAGCGGCCGCAACGACGCACGTAGGGATGCCGCCCGTCGCATCAACTCGACTTCCCTTCGCTTAACGCCTGCATGCACACGTCGTTCAAATCGATCGAGTCTGATTACGAGATCGCGTTGCAGACCGTCGACGACCTCCGCAGCAACAACACCCTCTGCCTGCGCCACCGCGTCACCCACCGCGCGTACCTGCGTCTCAGCTGTGACACGCAGACGCTCGAGCGCGTCACGCACACCTTCATCCGTCGCACGCTCAGCGAGGGTCGTCTCGACGGCATGTGGATCACGCAACAGTTGCTCGTCTAAGCCCAAGTTGTCCAATTCATTCAGGGCTGCCGTATCGAGAATTTCACCTGCCCATCGCGGAGTGACCACCGGGATCGCCACCTCAAGCGCTTTCGCGACGGCAGTCACCTGCGCAAAATACGCCAGTTCTCCTGGACCAGCGAGATACGTGACGGTTGGCAACAACGCACGCTCAAGGACGGGTCGCAGTAATACGTTTGCGCCGAGGGACCCAATGTCCGCCTCGCGAGCAACGCGCGCCGCCTCGTGAACGGGTATGCGTTCGCGTACGCGATCACGCGCGCGACCGGACATGCCGAGCCGCGTGCGAAACACGAGCGAGAGATCGTCGATCGGCTCAACCTGCGGCTCGAAACCCGCTGCGCGGATCGCTGTCGTCCGTTCCGCTAGCGCCTCAGACACAGACTGCGCGTGCATAAGCGCAGTTCGTAAAAATGGATCGGCCAATTCGCGTAACGACGGATGCGCCGCGTCCAAGACGGCAATTCCGAGCGGTTCCAATAGCGCACGCAACAACTGCACGTACGCTGCACCGATAGTCGCCTGCGGCACATACGCCAATTCCAATTGCTCAAAAAATGTGCCGTGGGCCATCGATCCGCAGGTCGTTCGTAATCGCGACAACGCATCGGAGACATCGCCCAGTGGCACATCGGCCATGGCAACTCCATCGGTGGCGGGACCGGGCAACGACAACGTCAGCAGCCCACGGGACGTCGCGACGTGCGTCACGGCAGCTTCTAGCCAATCGGCGTCGTCACTGGCGGCCCAGAAAATCGGCGCGACAGGCATGCCAATCGCCGCCTCAAGTTCGTCCGCCATCGCAAGCGCGCCCAATGCTTTGCTCCACGTGTACGTCGGCCCTCCAAATAATCCAGGTTGCTGACCAGTGGTTACCACGACACCACCAGACGCCGCGCGACCCAGTCGAGCGGCTGCTCGACCAGTCGCGACGATTGCGGGTGCCAGCGCTGTGAGCCAGTCAACATCCCGGAGTGAGCCATGCACCGCCTCAGCATGCGCACGCCAAGACGATACATCGTGCGGACGCTGTGGCAACCACGCGTGGCCTACATCCGCGTGTTGCAACAACAGCGAGAGCGCACCTCCGCCAAGTGGCACCGTGCGCACGAGGATTGATTCGTCGACACTGTTCGTAGGTTTGGCGCTCATCACTTGTGGTACGGTTCTCCGCGCACAATCGTGCCCGCGCGATAAAGTTGCTCGGCTAGCACAAGCCGGGCGAGTTCGTGCGGCAACGTCCACGGTGCAAGTGATAGGCGCCGCGTTGCTCGTCGTCGTACGGCATCCCCAATGCCATGTGCACCGCCAATGACGAAGGCTACGCTGTGCGCACAATCGCGAAATGCCTTAAGCCACTCCGCAAAGGCGCCAGACTCTAAGACATCACCACCAGGATCACAGGCAATGATGCTCGTGTCACTTGGAATTCGTTCAGCCATTCGTTCAGCTTCGCGATCGCGCACTACCGTCGGGCTTAATCCGCGCCCGGGCTCGTCTTTCACTTCGATCACCACGAGCGGCCAATAGTGCGCCGCTCGCGCCTCGTAATCATGGATCGCGTCGGCCAACCCCGCGTGACGGGGTTTTCCGACAACAAACATCGAGACATGCACGGTCTGCGTCCGGTCAGGCGTAGATCCCGCGCAACCGATGCACGGTGGCTACACGACTAATCGATGTCATGTACGCCGCAGTGCGCATGTTCACGCGATGTTGCTTCGACAGCGACAGCACTTCTTGAAAGCTTCGCGTCATGATGCCACCAAGTCGTTCGTTGACATCGTCTTCCGACCAAAAATACCCCATACGATCTTGCACCCACTCGAAGTACGAAACTGTGACGCCCCCTGCATTGGCCAAAATGTCCGGTATCACGAAGATCCCCTTTTCGTCCAGAATCGGATCGGCGGCCGCAGTGGTCGGCCCATTCGCACCTTCGCAGATCAATCGCGCGCGAATCTTGGGTGCGTTCTTCGTCGTGATGACATTTTCAAGCGCGGCCGGCACCAACACATCAACATCGAGCGTCAGCAAATCGTCGGGGTTCATCGCATCCGCGCCGTCAAAACCTTCAAGCGAGCGATGCTTCGCGACGTACGCGATCGCCGCGTCGACATCAATGCCCTTCGCATTATGGAATGCGCCGGCTCGGTCGCCGATCGCCACAACGCGACATCCTTCACGTACTAAGAGCTTTGCCGCGATTGAACCAACGTTGCCGAAACCCTGCACCGCGACCGTCGCGCCTTTCATCTTGAGACCGAGATGGTTCATCGCTTCACGAGTCACAAGCATACAGCCTCGCCCAGTGGCCTCTTTGCGACCGAGAGAACCACCCATCTCCACCGGCTTGCCTGTAACGACAGCGTTCTCTGTACGCCCCACGTGCATGGAGTACGTGTCCATCACCCACGCCATCACGCGCTCGTTGGTATTCACGTCAGGTGCCGGGACATCGGTGTCGGGGCCGAGCAGGGAAATAATGCCCTTCGTATATCGGCGCGTGACGCGCTCCAGCTCACCGACGCTCATGCCAAGTGGATCACACACCACGCCACCCTTCGCACCGCCAAACGGCAAATTCACCACGGCACATTTCCAAGTCATCCACGCCGCAAGCGCCTTAACTTCTTCCAGCGTGACCTTCATGTCGAAGCGAATGCCACCTTTGGCGGGCCCTCGCGACGTGTTGTACAGCACGCGATACCCCGTAAAAACCTCGACCTCGCCATTGTCGAGCTGAACCGGCACCGAAACGATAAGCTGTTTTTCGGGATTGCGAAGAATTTTGTAAATACCAGGCTCAAGATCAAGCAACTCGGCAGCGCGATCAAAGCGCGACATCATCGCCTCGAACGGATTCACTTCGTCGAGGAACCGATCTTTGTCGGGCCGAACAATACTGTTCGTTGGTAAGCGAAGGTCGATAGCCATGTAGGCGGGTTTGTGTCGGCTCAGCCGGCGGTGGGAGTAGTAGCCGCGCGCGCCGCCAGCACCCGTGCAAACACACG
>JANYFO010000349.1 GCA_025362635.1 Gemmatimonadaceae bacterium
TCGACTGCAACGCCACCCAGTTCTTGACGGCACCAAGGTAGTTTCCGATATGCAGCTCGCCCGAAGGCTGGATGCCGCTAAAGATGCGTGACATCCACCAAACGTATCAGACGCCGATTCCCCGAGCAACGCAACGATGACGTCGTTTGCACAATCGCCGCAGCGTTGGGACCTCGCACACTGGCGCACCATCGCTCTCGCCGCCGCCGCTGATGCCGCGAGGTTTATTGCGCAGCACGCCAAAACGCGACACGCGCTGGAGTGGCAGGAGAAGTCGGCGACAGATTTTGTGAGCGAAGTCGACATCGGCGCGGAAGAGCGCATTCGGAGTATGCTCTTGCAACACATTCCGGAGCTACGAATCATTGGTGAAGAATTAGGCCCGACCGGCGACACGAGTACCGGATTGGTCGCGATCGTTGATCCACTGGATGGTACAACTAACTTCTTGCACGGCTATCCCGCGTACGGCGTGTCCATTTGCATTGCGCTCGATGGGGTCCCGCTCGTCGGCGTGGTTCACGATGTTGCGCGCGGCGGCGTGTACTGTGCCACTGCTGGAGGCGGCGCATTCGTTGATGATGTACCGTTACGTGTGTCAACGATCAACACGCCGGCTCGTGCCCTTGTGGGCACCGGATTCCCGTTCAAGAGTCTCGCCGAGGCCGATGAGTTTCTGACGCAGCTCCGTACGCTCATTCCATTACTTGCTGGCGTACGTCGCGCGGGCGCCGCTGCGCTGGATCTGTGCGACGTCGCACGGGGGCGGCTCGATGCCTTTTGGGAACTGACGCTTGCGCCATGGGACGTAGCAGCCGGACTCCTCATCGTGCGTGAAGCGGGCGGAGTCGCAACGACACTGGACGGTACGGACGCACACCTGCAACACGGTCCGGTCGTTGCCAGCAACGGTGTACTGCATGATTGGTTGCTCCAACAACTGGCTCGGCATTAAACGCAGTCGTAGGAACATCGCACTCTCGTACTTCCGCCTACCACGTATCCAGATGACACTCGTCGAGTGCGTTCCGAATTTTTCTGAAGGTCGTGATCCGCTCGTCATCGCGGCGATTCGCGACGCAATTGCGTCAATACCGGGCGCGCATGTGCTCGATGTTTCGTCGGACGCGTCACACAACCGGACCGTTGTGACGTTCGTCGCGTCACTCGAGGCTGCCGTGCCAGCGGCGTTCGCGGCCATGCGCGTCGCGAGAGATCACATCGATCTCACGACGCACGTCGGTGCACATCCGCGCATGGGTGCAACCGACGTCGTCCCGTTCATTCCGCTCGATGGTGCGACCATGGACGACTGCATCGCGCTCGCGCGTGAGCTCGGTGCGAAAGCAGCGCGCGACCTTGGTATTCCCGTGTATCTTTATGAGCGCGCTGCGACGCGCGCCGATCGCGAAAACCTCGCGGATGTGCGTCGTGGCGAATTCGAAGGCCTACGCGACGAGATCGGTGTCAACGCCGCGCGACAGCCAGATTTCGGTGATGCGGCCGTACATCCAACCGCTGGCGCAACAGCAATTGGCGCGCGACCATTTCTCGTTGCGTACAACGTGTATTTGGGTGACGTGAGCAACCTTGGGGTCGCAAAAGAAGTGGCGAAAGCAGTGCGCGGCTCTAGTGGTGGCTTGCGCAACGTCAAAGGACTCGGACTCGGTGTAGACGGACAGGCGCAAGTATCAATGAATTTGGTGGACACCGAAAAGACGCCGCTCCATCGCGTATTTGAAATGGTAAAATCTGAAGCGGCAGCGCACGGCGTCGTTCCTACATGGAGCGAGATTGTGGGACTTGTGCCCGAGCGTGTACTGTTGGAAGCAGGCGCGCGACACGTGCAGTTGCGCGGCTTTTCAAAGGAGATGCTGCTCGAAACAAAAGTCCGTGAAACGATCGGCGGAGGTGAGGGACTCGATGCCTTCGTCTCGCGCGTTGCGGCGGCCACACCAACGCCGGGCGGCGGTTCCGTGGCCGCGCACGCAGGAGCACTCGCGGCGGCGCTCACCCAAATGGTGGCCAGCCTCACAGTTGGTAAGAAAAAGTATGCGTCCGTCGAGATAACGATGAAGGAACTGTCGCTACGCGCGAGCACCTTACGCCGCGAACTCTCGTCGCTCGTCC
>JANYFO010000361.1 GCA_025362635.1 Gemmatimonadaceae bacterium
ACCCCGGGTCCGCACCCTGCGTGCCGTTAAATGACTTCGACCACGGCTCCAATTGTGACGGGAACAGCGCATCCCCGCTCGCGCGCACCTGCAAAATGACGGCGTTCAATTTCGTCGACTGCGCCAAATCAAAAATCGTGGTCAACTCCGCCTGCTGCGCAGCAATCGATAAACCGGTTCGCGAAGGCCAGTCAATATTCGCCACCGTCGCCACCCACAACCCGCGAAACTCACGCGCCAATTCAGGGATCACCAGCGCCGCCGGCGGAACTGGCACAATCGGCGTCACCGGCGCCGTTGGCGAATTCTTCTCACACGCGGCGACCCCGAGCAGCAGCACCCACAGCGCGACGGCGCGTCGACGATCACATTTCTGGAGATTCATAGATGCATAGTTAGGCTCGACTCCCCACAGAGATCAACCCCGCTGCATGTGAACGATTTTTCCTTTCGCACGTCCCACAACGACGGCCTTGCACGACTCGGCTGGTTCGAGACCCCGCACGGCGTCGTGCAAACGCCAGATTTCATGCCAGTTGGAACGCACGGCATCGTTCGCGGTCTATCAGTCGACGAGGTGGAAGCAACCGGTGCGAAGATGATGTTATCCAATGCATACCATTTGTATTTGCGGCCGGGCGATATGACGATTCGTGCACTTGGTGGCTTGCATGCATTCACGCGATGGTCAGGCCCGATGTTGACCGACTCCGGCGGATTTCAGGTTTTCTCGTTGGCCAAGTTACGCAGCGTGACTGAACATGGTGTCGAATTCCGCAGTCACATCGACGGGTCGCTGCACGAATACACGCCCGAAAGCGTGATGCGTATTGAACGCAACTTGGGCGCCGATGTCATCATGCAACTTGATGAACTCATTGCCGGGCAATCCGAACTGTCCGCGTCACGCGCTGCTATGGAGCGCAGCCTTCGATGGCTCGCGCGCTGTCAGACTGAGTTTGCTCGCATCTCGCGTGACGGACGTGCGCCGCTTCCCGCTTTTCCGCTTGCTGAAGGCGCACCGCCACTCGCATCTCATGACGCCGCTCGGGATCAGATCGCACCCGCTCAAGCACTTTTTCCAATCGTGCAAGGTGGGACAGACTTCGATCTTCGGCGCGCCTCCGTTCGCGGCATCCTCGATACCGGCGACTGGCGAGGCATCGCCATCGGAGGATTGTCAGTGGGCGAATCCAAACAGGACATGTACGCAACGCTTGACGCATGCGCTCCGGAATTGCCGCAGACGTTACCGCGCTACATGATGGGCGTTGGTTTCCCTGATGACCTAATTGAAGGCGTCCGTCGCGGTGTTGACCTCTTCGATTGCGTCGCACCAACACGCATGGGCCGACACGGAACGGCGTTCACGCACGACGGCACCATGCAAATTCGTCGCAGTAGTTTTCGCACAGATCAACGACCACTGGTGCACGATTGCATTTCCGCCTGTTGCACGCGATACGATCGGGCATATCTGCGGCACTTATTCGTCAGTGAAGAAATGCTGGGACCGCGACTCTTGGCATTGCACAATGTGTCATTTTTAGTCACGCTCATGCGGCAAGCGCGCACCGCACTCCACAATGGAACCTTCACATCGTGGAGTGCGGCATGGCTTGATCGCTATCGCGCCGGTCAGTACGTGTAGCGGAGCTGCACCGAGGTGGTCGTGCCGTAAAATTCCCGCTGTTTGTAAGCGTTCGAATCGCCGCCAAAATAGTAGCCAAACGGTGCGTTGTTGATGTTCAGCACCTGCAGCACGAGCTGCGTGTTCCGCTGCACCTGCGCGTTGAGTGACGCATCGATTTGTTTGTGCGCCAACATGTACGTATCGCCGGTCGCGACACTACGCGTACCGTCGCCGATGGTATAGATGTACGGTCCGTTGTATTGCATGGTCACGCGAGAACTAATGATGCCCTTCGCATACGTCAGCGCGGCGTTGCCATTCCAATTGGCCTGCCGCGGAAACGCTTTGCCAACCCGCCCGACAATGTTGCTGCGCGATTGCGTGTACGTAGCGTTGGCGTCCACACCAAATCCGCTGAGCACACCAGGCAAGAATGCAAGTCGACGCACGAACGCACCTTCCACACCGTAGATGTAGCCATCGCGCCCATTTGTTGGCTGCGTCGCATTGTAGCCGTCAAATGGCGCACCAACGTACGTGAAGCTTCGGTTGAAGATGAAGTTTGACAGCGCCTTGTAGAACACGCCAATCTGCGCCACACCAACGTCGGCGCTGAAGTGTTCGATGAGTGCATCATAGTTCACTGAGCGCGTCGGTTTGAGCTCAGTATTGCCCAGCGATACCGCATTGAGGTCTGTTGCCAATGCACCCGGCGTCACGCTCGTGTGCGGCGCAAGGTCGTAATACAGCGGTCGAGCAATTCCCGTCGTCACAGCAACCCGGACGTTGGTACGCTCATCGAGCGCCAAACGCAGTTGTGCGCTTGGGAAAAAGTTCACGTATTGGCCCGTTCCATCAACAGGCGTGACAGTGGTGAGCTTCGTCACGCGATCAGTGACAGCTTTGTTGGCCATATAGGTGGTTGCCGTTTGTTCGACGCGTACGCCCGTCACCCAGTGCCAGTTCCCCAAGTCCAG
>JANYFO010000243.1 GCA_025362635.1 Gemmatimonadaceae bacterium
CGAGATCGATGATGGCTTTCCCCGCGGCTTTAAGCGCCCTCGCTTTTGCCGAAACAGCGATCGTTGCGGACTCTTTCGTGCGAGCGATGTTTGCTGACGGTTGAAACGCAAGCGGCATGTTGCGATCGGACGCGGGTGGAGAAGGAGCTACGGACCGACTAGCTTGTGCTGGTGAGCCGTGCGCTCGCAAAGTACATCTGCGTGTCCGGAGTGGCACGCAGCGCGCTGATTTGGCGCCACAAGAACTGGCCGTTGGGCGGCCAGGCTGACCGACAACTGAACGGAGTGGGACGTGGGCGAGCAAGAACGGGAGACGCCAGGGGCGACTCGAAGCCAGCACGTGGTGCTGCAAGGACCCGCTGATTTGCGGATGATGGCGACCGCCATGCGGTCTGGACTTGAGCGCAGCCGTGGCGCACAGACCGGCCTCGCGCCGTCCTGTGTTGTGGTCACGCCAACTCTAGAGCAGGCGCTAAGCGCCGCTGAGCAGGCCCGCCTACTTCTCGCTGATGATACGCTGCGCGTGGTGCCGGTAAGTGCAGTCGCGCGTGCACGCCGAGTATTGGCGTTTGGGCCCACAGCGGTTGTGGTTGGAACCGCCGCGGATCTACTCGAGTTGCGTCGCGCGTCCGCATTGCGTCTGGAAGATTTGCGTTCCGTCGTGGTCATCGGTCTCGACGAAATTCTTCGCGAGGCAGGACTTGAAACACTGCAGGCCCTTTTAGGCGATGCGCCAGATGAGCTGCAGCGGATTGTCACACTTGAAGAAGAGTCGCCCGAAACAGAGGCGTTTCTCGAAGCGCAACTGCGTCGCGCGCGGCGTCTGACCCCGACGCCGATCAACGACGCACCGCTCCCGATGACGCCAAGCTTTGCGATCACGTCAGCGGCCGGGCGCGCTGATACGCTGCGTGCAATTCTTGACGCGGCCGATCCGCCATCAGTGGTGATTGTCGCAGCCACGGATAATGGGCTTCGTGATGCGCAGCTCGCCCTTACGCGACTTGGTATGGTTGTCGATGGCAGCGGTGTGCAGGTCGTTCGCCATCCAACGTCGCAGCACGTTGCGCTCGTTGTGCTTTGGGAAACTCCCGCGACCATCGAAGCGCTTACTGAGGCCATTGCGACGCGCCCCGTTGATGCAGTCGCGCTATTGCTACCAGATGAATTACCATCGTTTCGGCGACTCACAAATGGACTCGCTGAAGTATGGAATCCGCCGGCGAGGAAAGAAGCGGCGGACAGTCGTGTCCGGACGTTACGCACAGCGCTGAAATCCACGTTGGCCGCAGCGGGTGGTGCGTCGGCGAGCGAGATGGCGCTGCTCGCGCCGTTGCTGGATGCACACGACGCGCTGGAAATCGCTGCTGCGGCATTGCGGTTGTACGAAGGGGCGCGTCGTGACGCAATCACGTTGCGCGCCAAAGTCGCAAACGCGGCGGCCGTACGGTCAGCGCCTGCGCCGCGCGGTGGGCTGTCAATGGTTGGTGGCAGCAACGCGAGCAGCCCCTCGGGCGCGTCAGGCAAGCAACGCGTCTTTCTCGCTGTGGGAAAGCGCGACAACGTACGAGTTGGTGATGTGGTTGGTGCGGTCGCGAACGAAGTGGGAATTCCTGGTGAGCGCATCGGCACCGTCGAACTCTTCGAATCGCATTCGATCGTTGAACTCGGCCCCGACGATGCGGCAAAGGCCGTTGAAATTCTCTCGGATATCACATTGCGTGGACGTCGACTGAGCGCACGTATCGACGACCGTCCGGCGGACGGTGGGCATGAGCGTCGCACGTTCGGTCCACCGCGCGGTGACAAGCCTCGCGGAGAGCGTCCATTGCGTGGGCCAGATCGCGCGGATCGCGGCGCACGCGGAGCGGAACGCAGCGCCGAACGCGGTCCACGTGCGTTTGATCGCGGGGACCGTCCAGAACGACCGGCGCGCAGCTTTGATGGTGCTGAGCGCAGTGAACGTCCTGCGCGTTCGTTTGATCGGCCCTCCTCGCCACGTCCCGTGCGGGATGATGATCGAGGATCACCAGCCGGCCCGCGATCTGGACCACCGCGCAGTGGAGCCACGCGAGGTGCGCCACGTGCCGACGACGTTCGTCGCGCCTTTGGTGATCGACCGGTGCGAGAGCGCGCGGAAGGCACCGTTGAGTGGTCCGAACGTGGAGAGCGTTTGAAGCATGCAAAGCGTACTCCGCGTCCGTCCGAACCGGATCGCGACACCGAGGGATGAGTATGAACGGCAGCTTCCAAACCTCCGGTGGATGGATGGAGGTTATTGCTGGCTCGATGTTCAGCGGCAAAACGGAAGAGTTGATGCGACGGGTGCGCCGCGCGACGATTGCGCGGAAACGTGTGCAACTATTTAAGTCGCACCTCGACGATCGCTATGCGGGATTGTTGGCGATTTCGAGCCACGATCGACGAAGCCTTGAAGCAATTCCAGTAGATTCGGCGGCGCAGATCACCCTGCGCCTCGACCCTGCCGCGCAGGTCATCGCCATTGACGAAGCACAATTTCTCGACAGCGAAATTGTGCGCGTCGCCACGGCGCTGGCCGAACGCGGTCGACGCGTCATCCTTGCAGGCATTGATTCAGATTTTCGTGGAGAGCCGTTTGGATCAATGCCGCAGTTGATGGCGGTGGCCGAAGTGGTCGACAAACTGCACGCGATTTGCGTGCTTTGCGGCTCACCGGCGAGCCGCAATCAGCGATTGATTGATGGGAAACCCGCTCCGTTTCATTCGCCAACGATCATGGTTGGTGCTGCGGATTCATATGAGGCGCGATGCCGTGCGTGTCATGTCGTTCCACGCGGGGATGACACGCAACAACAGTTGCTCTAGCGCGGTCCTGTGACCCGCTGACGTGCTGCCGCGTCTACAGGCTGATGCTGAAACTGCGCTTCTCCCTACCCCACTGGACTGTCGCATGGGCGTGATCGCGACGCTCCTCGCGCACGAACCTCGGCTTGCTCGACTGCGTAGTGCAGCGCGCGACCGATATCGGTTTGTCACGTGCGAGGACTGGACTTCTCTGACGCGCGCTTGCGAGCGCGGCCCGATCAACGTGGTGGTCTTTGACCTCTATGTGGATGGTCGAGCCGATTTCGAGCGTGTGCGTCAATTGCGCGTGCGGGTGCCGCGTGCGGCTCTTGTCGCGTATGTCGACGTGACCAAGGAACGGGCCCGCGACATGTTTGACGCCGGGCGCTGCGGCATCGACGTGCTGGTTGTGGCGGACGAGTCCGACACGCCATCCATCCTTGCGGCGTTGCTCGATCAAGCCGAAGCGCGCAGCGTTTCGAGTTTGCTCAAGCCGCACCTCGTCGGACTGCGCAGCGTTGTGCGCGACGCCGTGATGCTGTCTGTCACGCGCGCGCATGAACGACTGACACCTGATAGTTTGGCGCGGCTCATCGCCGTCTCGCGTCGATTGCTCTCGAAACGTTTGGAAGGCGCACAGTTGCCACCGCCGCACCAAATGCTCACGTGGGGGCGATTGATTGTGGCCGCGAGCATGTTGGAAGACGGATCACGCAGCGCCGATGGTGTCGCGAGCGCGTTAGACTTTCCGTCGGGCAGCGCCTTTCGCAACACGTGCCAGCGTTACCTGGGATGCACCCCGCATCAGATTCGCATACGCGGCGGTGCGTCATGGGTCATTCAAGAGCTGCTCGTGAACCGTGAGAAGCGTCGCGAGATTCACGATCACGAAGACGACATGCAGGATAGCGCCGCGGCCTAACAACGCGTCACTGAATTGAAAAGAGGGCCCACAGCGATTGCTTGGGTCCTCTGCGTTTTGTACCTTACTGCGAATGCTGCATCTCGGATTGACGGGCAACATTGCAAGCGGGAAAAGCGCGGTTGCCGCACTGTTGGCGGCGCACGGCGCAACGATCATCGACGCCGACATTTTATCGCGCGAGGCAGTCGCACAGGGAACTCCTGGATATGCCGCAGTCTTGGCACACTTCGGACCGACGGTGCTCGCCGCTGATGACTCGCTCGACCGTGCCGCGCTGCGACGTCAGATCTTTGCCGATCCCGCCGAGCGTGAGGCACTGAGCGCCATTGTCCATCCGGCCGTTGGTCGGCTCCGCGACGCACGACTCGAAGACGCACGTGCCCGTGGCGATCGCGTGGTGATTTCGGATGTGCCCCTGCTTTTTGAAGTGGGGCTGGTGCATGCGTTCGACGGAGTCATCGTGGTGGATGCACCTGCGGCGCTACGGCTTGAGCGACTGATGCGCGATCGCGGACTCCCGGAGCTCGAGGCGCGGGCCATAATGGACGCGCAATGGCCTGCTGATCGGAAGCGTGCATTTGCGACGTGGGTCATCGACAACGACGGCTCGCGCGACCAGCTTGCAACACGTGTGGACGAGGTCTGGCGCTCGATTCAAACTAATCTCGACGATGGCGCTCCATTGTCCTGACAATCCCCAACGTTTCTTCAACATCTGCGGAGTTATCGTGTCAAATATTCCTACCGACTTGCGCTACACGAAAGAACATGAGTACGTGCGCGTGACAGAGGACCCGGCGATCATCGCCATCGGCATCACCGATTTTGCGCAGAGCGAACTCGGCGACATTGTATTCGTCGAACTCCCGAAAGTGGGCACGATCTACAAAACACACGACGTGTTTGGCACGGTCGAAGCGGTAAAAGCCGTTTCCGAACTCTTTATGCCAGTGGGCGGCGAGATCGTGGCGGTGAACGAGCGCATCGATGGCGAGCCCGCGTTGATTAACACGGACCCGTTCGGCGACGGCTGGATGATTAAGGTGCGATTGGCAGCGGGGACTGATGCGCAGTTGATGTCGGCGAAGGACTACGCAGCGCTTGTTGGGGACTAGCGACTAGTCGCGAGTACGAAGTTCTTCGTATTCCGAAACAGGCGGGCACGCGCACACCAAATTCCGATCGCCATACGCGCTTTCAATTCTTGCCACGGTCGGCCAGAATTTTCGCTCGCGCGTCCACGCTGTCGGATACGCCGCCTGGGCTCGCGTGTACGGCCGATCCCAGTCGTCGCTCGTGACATGCGCCGCCGTGTGTGGTGCACGTTTTAACACGTTATTCTCGCGGTGCGCCTCGCCGTGCTCCACCGCGGCAATCTCCTCGCGAATGCCGATCATCGCCTGAATAAAACGATCGAGTTCGGGCTTGGACTCGCTTTCTGTCGGCTCCACCATCATCGTGCCGGCCACGGGGAATGACATCGTTGGCGCATGAAATCCGTAATCCATCAATCGTTTCGCGATGTCTTCTACTTCAACGCCCGCCGCACTCTTGAAGCCACGCGTATCGAGAATGCACTCGTGCGCAACGAGACCGTTCTGACCGCGATACAACACGGGGTAGTGCGCTTCCAACTTTTTCGCCACATAGTTCGCGTTGAGGATCGCGATCTTTGTCGCAAGCGCGAGTCCTTCGCCGCCCATCAGTCGAATGTAGACGTATGAAATGGGCAAAATGCTCGCACTCCCCCACGGCGCTGCCGACACAGGGCCGATCGCTTGTGCGCCGCCAGTTGTAATGACGGGATGCGTTGGCAGGAACGGCACCAGTTGCGATGCCACGCCAATCGGACCCATACCCGGACCGCCACCACCATGTGGAATGCAAAACGTTTTATGCAAATTGAGATGACACACGTCCGCGCCAAGATCTCCAGGACGAGACACGCCGACCATCGCATTCATGTTGGCGCCGTCCATGTACACCTGACCACCATGCTGGTGCACGATGGCCGTGATCTCTTTGATCCGCGCCTCAAACACACCATGTGTTGACGGATACGTCACCATCAGCGCTCCGAGATCGGCCGCATGCTCCGTGGCTTTCGCACGCAAATCGTCGACGTCAATGTTGCCATCGGTGTCCGTCTTCACGACAATGACGTGAAAACCCGCCATTACCGCACTTGCTGGATTCGTTCCGTGCGCGGATTGCGGAATGAGACACAACGTCCGATGCGTATCGCCACGCGATTCGTGGTACGCGCGAATCACCAGCAAACCTGCGTATTCGCCCTGCGAGCCAGCGTTCGGCTGCAATGATACGCCGGCAAATCCGGTCACGTCCGCGAGATCCGACTCAAGCTCACGAAACAATTCGGCATATCCTTCCGCTTGCGATACAGGCGCGAACGGATGCAACTGTCCAAACTCTGGCCACGTGACCGGAATCATCTCGGCCGTGGCATTCAGTTTCATCGTACAGGCGCCGAGCGGAATCATTCCGTGCACAAGTGAAAAATCACGTGATTGCAGCGAAAAGAGATAGCGCAGCATGTCCGTTTCACTGCGATACCGATGAAACACAGGATGCGTAAGAAACGACGACACGCGACGGAAGCGCTCGTCGTAGCGCGAGTCAACGTCCGTTGCGACATCATCAACGCTGAAGTCGACCGGAGCGCCGCCGTTAAACACGGCCCACAAATCCGAGACGTCCGCAGCATTGGTCGTTTCATCGAGCGCGATCGCTAATGTGCCCGGTTCCAACACGCGCAGATTGAGTTGCCGTGCCTCAGCGGCCGCAAGAATATCGGACTCACCGTGAATGCCCACTTCGATGCGCACCGTATCGAAGAAATGTTCGTGCGTAATCGCAAACCCAAGACGTTCGAGCCCCGCCGCCAGCGTCGCCGCGTGATGGTGCACGCGTTCAGCGATGCGAACAAGTCCATCCGGACCGTGATAGACCGCGTACATTCCCGCCATCACCGCCAACAAGACCTGCGCCGTGCACACGTTACTCGTCGCCTTCTCGCGACGGATGTGTTGTTCACGTGTTTGCAATGCCATGCGCAGTGCCGGTGCGCCATCGGCATCACGCGAAATCCCAATGATGCGCCCAGGCAATAAACGCTTAAATTCGTCACGCGTTGCGAAAAACGCAGCGTGCGGTCCACCGTATCCCATGGGCACGCCAAAGCGCTGCGTATTACCAACGGCGATATCGGCACCCCATTCGCCCGGTGGCGCGAGCAGACACAAGGCCAACAAATCTGTCGCCACCGTCACTAAGGCGTTTGCACCGTGCGCGTGGTCGCAGAGCGCGCGGTAATCCACCACCGCGCCATCCGTGCCCGGATACTGCACGAGCGCGCCAAATACCGTTTCGTCAAACACAAACTCCTGCGCTGGCTGCACCACAACGTCAACGCCTCGCGCAAGCGCACGGGCTCGTACCACTGCAATGGTCTGCGGGTGACAATCCGCCGCGATCAGATACCGATTACACGTGGCACTGCCTTTTGCCTGCAGAGACAACGCCATCGCCTCAGCAGCCGCCGTGCCTTCGTCCAACAACGACGCATTGGCGATGCCGAGCCCCGTGAGATCAATAATGAGCGTTTGATAATTCAACAGCGCCTCAAGACGTCCCTGCGCGATCTCTGCTTGATACGGCGTGTACGCTGTGTACCACGCCGGATTTTCCATCACATTTCGTAGAATGACTGGCGGTGTGTGCGTCCCGTAGTATCCCATGCCAATAAAAGATCGATAGACGCGATTTTTCGACGCCACGCGCTTCAGCGCCGCGAGCACATCAGCTTCGCTTCGCTCCGGGCCGGTTGCGAGCGTCCCGCGAAAACGAATGGATTCAGGAACAACGGCATCGATAAACGCGTCAAGCGACTCGTAGCCGAGCGTTTCGAGCATGGCGCGCTGCTCAGCGAGACTTGGCCCGAGATGGCGCGGGAGGAACGAGTCTGCTGCAGGTGGTGCGGACACGGCGGTGCGAGTTGCCATTCCATCCTCGAAGATCGGGCGTGTACCCAATCGTTGTCGTCGATTTTGATCAAAAGCGCGGGACGTCGTTTCGTGGTCACCGCAGAGTAAACTTAACCGGCGTGAACTTGGATCCCTTGCCACAACACTGGTACCTGTTGCGGTCCGACCCTGCGAGTGGCGTGCACAACATGGCTGTCGACGCCGCGTTGTTAGCGTATGCGCAGACAACGTCCGCTGGCGTCTGGCGCTGCTACGCATGGGTGCGTCCAACGGTGTCGTTCGGTCGCCACGAAACGGTGCACGGTCGCTTTGACCAAGACTCACTTCTTTCGGCCGGTCTTGACGTCGCGCGTCGTCCGACTGGCGGTCGTGCCTTGCTACATAGTCGGGAAGTCACATATAGCGTCACCATGCCGTTGGCGGACCGCGTATCGTGGCGACACGCATACGCCGCGGTCAATCGGATCCTCCTGGACGCACTGCGCTCCCTCGGCGTCGATGCCGTGCTCGTACCTGCCAACGTGGCCGCACCAACGCGCCCAGATGGCCCGTTGTGCTTCGACGCGCCCGCGCCCGGAGAAATTGTTGTGCACGGTGCGAAATTGGTGGGGAGCGCCGTGTGGCGTGCGCGCGGTGCGTATCTGCAGCATGGGAGCATTTTGTTGCACGATGACCAAGCGATGCTTGTCGGAGCGGCGCAGGCACCGATCACGGCCCCACCACCTGCGGCTGCGTTGGCCGTGTGCTGCCCCGTTGCACCGACCTCGCGGGCGGTCGCCGACGCGCTCGAATCGGCGCTGGCGTCGCGCTACGCGGTGCAGCCGTTCGTCACGCCCACGCTGCTTGCATCGTCAATTGACGCGCACGAACGTGACTTCACGCGTCCTGAATGGATCTGGCGCCGATGAGTCGCGCACTTCATGCTACGCACAGTTGGAACCGCTTGCTACCCTCCGGCCTCATTATGCTCCGCGTCTTGTCGCGTCGATCCGCCGCTGTTCGTTGGGCTATCACCCTTCTCGTCGTCGCCAGTTGTCGCGGCAGTGATAAACCATCGCCTGTAGGTACTGGCGACGTTGGTGGCACGATGATCATCGTGCAACCGGCCGAACCGCGCACGCTGTTCCCGCCAACAATGTCAGAAACGTCGGGTCTGGTCGTCATCGATGCGATTTTTGATCGACTCGCCGAGATCGGCCCTGATCTTGAGACGAATGGCGATGCAGGATTTCAGCCACGGCTCGCGGAATCATGGAGATGGGCGACTGACTCGCTGTCGATTGCCTTTGCGTTGAATCCAAAGGCGCGATGGCATGATGGCGCGGCGGTGCGCGCGGAGGACGTGCGTTACACGTTTGCCGTGTACACCGCAGACGTTGTCGGCGCCGCCAACAAAGCCGCGGTGAGCAACATCGATTCGGTGTCGGTGCGCGATTCACTCACCGCCGTGTTCTGGTTCAAGCGCCGGCTCCCGTCGCAGTTTTTTGAAGCGACATACAACATGTACATCCTGCCGTCGCACTTACTGGCATCGGTTCCAATGTCGGCGCTGGAGACGGCGCCGTTTGGTCACAATCCAATTGGCACCGGCCGCTTCCGCTTCGCCAAGTGGGATCCAAACACGCGTTTGGAAAT
>JANYFO010000385.1 GCA_025362635.1 Gemmatimonadaceae bacterium
AGCGGACAGATCACACTCGGCGGCGGATCCCTGCAAGCGGCGCAAGACCTTGCGCTCGTGTTGCGCGCAGGCGCGTTGCCCGTACCGTTGAAGGTCGCCGAAGTGCGCAGCATCGGCGCAAGCCTTGGGCAAGATTCGATCAACAAGGGCGTGCTCGCGCTCAGCATCGCGCTGTTGCTCGTGATCGTCATTCTCATTGGGTACTATCGCTTCGCCGGTGTGCTGGCGGTCGCAGGATTGGCACTCTATCTCGTGTACACGCTCGCGGCATTGGCAGGATTTCATGCGGTGCTGACATTGCCGGGACTCGCGGGTTTCGTGCTCTCCATCGGTATTGCGGTTGATGCCAACGTGCTGATCTTCGAGCGCATTCGCGAAGAGCTTGATCACGGAAAGTCGGTGCGACTTGCCATCGACGAAGGATTCCGTCACGCGCTCAGCGCCATCATCGACACGTCGGCGACCACAATTCTTTCGGGTATGGTGCTGTATCAGTACGGCACCGGACCTGTGCGCGGCTTTGCTGTCACGCTCATCGCTGGCCTCATTGCATCGCTGTTCACGGCCATCTTCGTGAGCAAGACCTTCTTCCTGCTCTGGATGAACCGCTCGCGCGGCGCCCAGACGCTGAGCATCTGAGACAATTATGCTGCGAATCTTTCATAACACGCGATACGAATTTATCCGTTGGTGGCGTGTTGCGGCCGGACTAACGATCGCCTTCATCGTCGCCGGACTCGTGTCCTTTGCCGTTAAAGGTGGCGTCAACTACAGCATCGAGTTCACCGGCGGAACGTTGATGCAATTGCAGTTCAAGACAGCGCCTGACGTGGCAGTCTTGCGCTCTACACTCGACAAAGCGGGAATCACCGGAGCGGAGATCCAACAGTTTGGAACTGATCTCGATTACACGGTCCGCGCGCGTGATGAAAAGCAAGTGCAAGAACAAGCAACGGCGGGCGCTGAAGGTATTTCGAAGCGTATCGAGGCTGCGCTGGTGCAACAATTCGGCGCGGGGGCGATGACCGTAGTCCGCACAGAAGCGGTCGGACCGAAGGTCGGCGCCGAACTTCGGCAGGGCGCGTTCTATGCCATGATTATTACGTCGCTCTTTACGTTGATGTATCTCGCGTTTCGCTTTGACTGGCGCTTCGGCGTGTCAGCGGTTGTGTCGACCGCACACGATATTTTGGTCACGCTCGCCTTTATCAAAATTTTGCACATTGAAGTGTCGCTGACAGTCGTCGCAGCGATCCTCACGCTACTTGGATATTCGGCGAACGACACGATCATTATCTTCGACCGCGTGCGAGAGAATCTGCGCAAACGTGTCAAAGGTGAGTCCTTTAGAAACTTACTGGATCGTTCCATTAACGAAACGCTTCCGCGCTCAATCATGACCCATGCCACAGTGCTTGCCGCGACTCTTGCGCTGCTAGTATTTGCGGGCGAAGTGATTCGTCCGTTTGCGTTGGTGATGACGTTTGGTGTGTTCGTTGCGACGTTCTCGTCGATCTATGTCGCCGGACCGGTGTTACTCTGGATCGAAAGTCGGTACCCGCGCGCAAGCACGGATAATCGTGGTAAGACCTCACGGATCGACACCGGCGCTGAGCCGTCATCCACTGCAAAGTCGTTGAGCCCAGAACGGTCAGGAACTCGCTAGCGCTAGATGTGCGGTCTTTCCCAAGACGTCGCCATGTTCGCGGATAGTCATGTGCATCTCGCTGATATCGCGTTCGCGGACGACGTCGACAGTGTGGTAGAGAGGGCCCGCGCAGCAGGTGCGCGGGTCCTCGTGTGTATTGGTGAGTCGCCGGCGGCGGCGCTGCGCGCGCAAGTCATCGCGTCACGTTATCCCGGGTTTGTATTCCACACGTGTGGCGTACACCCGCACGATGCAGCATCGTGGCAAACTGCGCGCGACTCCGAGGCTATTCACCACGCGATCGACAGCGGAGCCGTCGCCATTGGGGAATGTGGCTTGGACTATCACTACGAGAACGCACCACGCGCGCTACAGCGCAGCGTACTCGCGTGTCAGCTGCACCTCGCGGACGAGCGACAAGTCCCAATCATCTTGCACACACGTAACGCTGAAGACGACACGCGACAGTTTCTCCGCGATGCAGGTGTGCTGGGAGTGCGCGGCGTGTTGCATTGTTTCACTGGTTCCATCGAACTTGCAAGGGCCGCGCTCGACGTTGGCTGGTACGTCTCGTTCAGCGGGATTATCACGTTTCGAACATGGTCGGATATTCCGTTGTTGCGGCATATCCCGGACGATCGACTGCTCGTGGAGTCCGACGCCCCGTATCTCGCACCGATTCCATTTCGTGGCAAGCGCAATGAGTCCGCGCATGTGACGGCTACACTGACGCGACTTGCCACAGCGCGCGAAACAAGTGTTGCTGCGTTGGGTGCAACCACGCTCGCAAATACTCGACGCTTTTTTGATTTACCCGACGCTCCGACTTTCCCAAACACTTCGTGCTGACGCCATGACCATCGAATCGTTGCATACCGATCTTGCCCCCAAAGCCATTGGACCCTACGCACAAGCGGTGAGAGCGAATGGATTTCTATTCACCGCAGGTCAAATCGCACTGGATCCGGAAACGATGGAACTCGTCGCGGGCGATGTGACCCCTCAAACGGAACGCGTCCTACAGAGTCTCACCGCAATCATTACCGCTGCCGGCGCAGATTGGTCGCGTGTCGTGAAAACCACAGTGTATTTGCGCGACATGGCCGACTTCGCCGCTATGAATGCGGTCTACACGCGCGTGCTTGGTGATGCAAAGCCGGCGCGTTCAACGGTGGCCGTCCTCGGACTTCCGCGAGATGTGCGGGTGGAAATCGAAGCGATTGTCGCGCTCTGACATTTCGTGTTTCGGCACCATCAGTATGTCAGATACCGTCCGAGTCCATCGGGTTCAGTGTGGGGTATCTTCGCGTAGAAGGCACGGATGGCACCCAACACGTTCTGAAACGCGATGAGGCGACGCTTGGCATCGATTGGTTTTCGTCAACTGAGCATGAACGCGATTCTGCTTGCGGCATCCGCGGTGGGGTCGATTCAAGTAAGCGCCCAACAAGTTGATTCGTCGCGCGTGCGCACACGTCCCGACACGGTACAGGCGCCGGGTCGGCGCGTTGGCGGATTGCCGTCGCGATTGATACCGCCCATTTCGCCAAAGCGAGCGTTCCTGTATTCGCTCGCGCTTCCTGGGTACGGCCAATCTCGGCTCGACCGCGGAACATCCGGCGCTTTTTTCGCAAGTATTGAGCTCGGTGCGCTTGCGATGGTGCGGCGTAGTCAAGCAGACGTTCGGGAGGCGCGGCGATTCCGCGCCGACTCACTCCCTTCCGAATTTACCGTGGTTGGTGGCGTCCCCGCAAAGAGTGGCGCACTCGCCAGCGCGTACACGGCGGATCTCGTACGGTCCCGACGCTTGGCCGTTGAGGATTGGCTCGCGTTGCTCGCGTTCAATCATTTGTTGGGGGCTGCTGATGCATTCGTTTCGGCACAGTTGTGGGACGTACCCGTGGCGCTCTCCGCGATACCAAGTCGCGGCGGAGCCGCCGTGGTGGCCACGCTGCGATGGTGAGCGCGCGGAGTGAGGCACCGATCGGTGTTTTCGATTCGGGTCTTGGTGGGTTGACAGTTGTTCGGTCATTGCTCAAACGCTTACCGAACGAATCGCTGATCTATGTCGGTGACACGGCAAGAGTGCCGTATGGTCCCAAGAGTCCCGAGACGGTGCAGCGGTATGCATCGCAAATTGTTGACTGGCTAGTGGCCGAAGGAGTGAAAGCCATCGTTGTTGCATGCAATACCGCAACAGCGCACGCGCTGACGTATCTGCAGCAGCATGTGACAATTCCGGTCGTCGGCGTGGTCGAGCCAGGGGCCAGGGCGGCAATCCGAGCGACGCGCGGCGGTCCAATCGGAGTGATCGGCACTGCAGGTACCATCGGTTCAGGCGCGTACGCACGAGCAATTCACGCACTGGCACCGGCGCTCGATGTACGTCAACAGGCCTGTGCCTTGCTAGTCCCGCTGGTCGAGGAGGGATGGCTCAATCACGCGGCCACGCGAGTTGTCGTACGGGAGTACCTCGCGCCGTTAAAGCAAGCGCATGTAGATACACTCGTGCTCGGATGCACACATTATCCGCTACTCGCCACGGTCATCGCTGAGGAAATGGGTCGTACCGTGCAGCTTATTGACAGTGCCGAAGAGACAGCCTCTGAGCTTGCGCTCACACTCGATGCCCGACAACTACTGCGATCGGGCGGCCCAGCGATGCATCGGTTTATTGCGTCGGACGCGCCGGAAAAATTTCTGTTGTTAGCGAAACAATTTTTACCCGGCGCGATCACCAATGTCGAGCACGTGTTCTTCGCCTGATTCGCTCCACACGCAGCGCGCGATACTCTCGTCATCTATCCGTAGAAATTGCTGATCGAGATACCACGCACCAGCGTTGGCGTACCAGCCGCGGCCTGCGCGCACAAGCATTGGTACATGCGAATGCCCATGAATTACGAGCTCCGGACCGTTCAATTGCGAAAGTGCATCCGTAGCGACACGCAAGAGCCCGCGACCCTCATCGCCCGCTCGACGATGACGGCTGGTGTCGGACGATGCAAGCGCCACGCGAGTTGCGAAATCAGGATGCAACAAGCCAAACGCCCGAATCGCGAGTCGGTTTCGCAAAACGTTACGCAATCGGCGGTACTTCTCGTCTTCCACCGTTCGTAACCCATCGCCGTGTTGCAATAGCGTTGACCACCGACCAATGTGATCGCGCCATGGCTTCAACGTGTATGTGGCGCCCGTCTCTGCCATCAGTGAATCGCCGCCCCAACAGTCGTGATTGCCGCCAATCCACAGCACCTCGATGCCCGCATCGTGAAGATCGGCGATTGCGGCGAGCACGCGGTATCCCGCACGTGGCATCACGTGATGCCACGCAAACCAAAAGTCGAAGAGATCTCCCATAATGATGAGCGACCGAGTTCGACCAGGGAGCGCCCGCAGAAACGCCAAGAGCGATTGCTCGGCGTATTTGGGCGCAACCCCGAGATGGGCGTCGCCGATAACGTGACAGGGGGTTCGCAGCACGTGGGCAGTCTAATGCGTGCCGAGCGCGCCCACAAACTTCTTGCGTCGGTTAGTATCTTCGATTTGCCATGGCCCACGAAACTGTTAGCGAGCTGCGCGTGCGATACGCTGAAACCGACCAGATGGGAGTGGTGTACCACGCCAATTACCTCGTGTGGTGTGAAATCGGCCGGACCGACTTTATTCGCGCCCTTGGAAAATCATATGCCGAGTTTGAAGCCGAGGGCCTACAGCTTGCTGTTTCGGATGCGACGCTCAGATATCTGTCATCCGCGCGATACGATGACTCGATCATCGTGCGTACGAGGCTGACGTCGCTGCGCTCTCGCGCATTGACGTTTTCGTACCGCATCCTGAAGGCGGAGTCGAATGTCACACTCGTTGACGCCAGCACTACGCTCGTTTCACTTTCCGGCGCTGGGCGCATGGCGACATTGCCACCA
>JANYFO010000249.1 GCA_025362635.1 Gemmatimonadaceae bacterium
CCGGAATTTTCTTGATGAACGCGAGTGATTTCAGATCAAACATCGTCACCGAAGAGTCACCACCGTTCGTGGTGAATCCATGATTTGCTTTTGGCGCGAGTCCAATACCATGTGTGCGCGGCGTGTCTGGAATGTCGCCAATGACTTTGCCGGTTGGTCCGTCAATCACCATGACGTGCGTGCCGCGTGAGACGAATACGCGTCCGGTGCCTGCTTCGGCGGTGGAGTAGTCGTGACCGCCCTCGCCACCGATGTTGTACTTCTCAACCTTAAATGTCTGGGCCTGCAGAACACTCGCTGACGCCAGCGCAGCAGCAACGACAACTGCGAAACGATCTCGTGCGGACATGGGATTTCTCGATAGGGAACGAGCGAACATCGGCGCGTTATGCACAGCTGAAGCCTAGCGCGCTCGACCTGTCATTCGCATGACAAAAGCGTGTTCTATCAACGTCGCCGGCGAGCCGTGATAAATCCGGGAACGCTCGCTCGCGACGTGCCGCGCTGGTCAGTCGCGGATCATCACAAAGGAGGATCGCGGCGACATAGCAGGTGCAACACCCCGGCTCGATGCCATGCATGTGCACGCGCTGTGGAGAGAACTTCAAGGGAGCGTAGCCGCACGCGTTACATCGACGCGGTGATAGAATTTACCGAGTGAACTATCGAGCCCTCGCCGCGCTCAGTTCGGCCACCAGTTGCTCAACGGCGGCAGGAGCGACCGGCTTGATCAAGTGAGCGTCGACGCCTGCTGCTCGCGTCTTACGTTTGTCCTCGTGCTGGCCCCATCCCGTCAGCGCGATCACCAGCATGTCCTTGCCCCAGGCCTGCTGGCGGATGCGACGGCACACGTCGAAGCCGTCCAGTTTCGGCATCCCAATGTCCAGCAGGATGACCTCCGGCCGAAACTCCGCCGCCACGTCCAATGCCTCGAGACCGTCGTGCGCCGTCCGGGTTTCGTGGCCCATGATCGTCAGTAGCATCGCCAAGCTCTCTGCGGCGTCCACGTTGTCGTCCACCACCAGAATGCGGTAGCGCGCGGTGGGGCGGACAACATTGGCCTCATCGAATGGCTCGTGCCCAACAACCGACACGTCCAGCGGCAGGCACACGACAAACTCGCTCCCTTTGCCGCTCCCGTCGCTGCGAGCTTCGACCGAACCGCCGTGCATCTTGACCAGCTGCTTAACGACCGAAAGGCCAATCCCCAAACCACCCTGCGGCCGTTCCTCGTTGCGGTCAACCTGCGTGAACATCTCGAAGATCTTCGAGAGCATGTGCGACGGAATGCCGATGCCGTCATCCTTGACCGAGACGACGGCTTCGGTTTCGAGCTGTTGCACGGTCAATCGGATCCGGCCCCCACGCTGTGTGTACTTGGCGGCGTTGTTCAACAGGTTTGAGAACACTTGAGCCAACCGCGTCATGTCTGAGTCCACATGGATCGCGCTGGGTGGCACGTCGACGAGCAACTCGTGCCCACACTGATCGATGAACGGGCGGCTCGTCTCGATGGCCTGCGCAATGGCATTCGCCAGTTCAATCCGCTCCTTGCGAAGATCGATCTTGCCGCGGCTGATGCGACTCACGTCCAGCAGATCGTCGATCAGATGCACCATCTGCCCCACTTGGCGTTCCATCATTAAACGAGCGCGCTCGGTTGCGTCCGCGTCACCGTGAGTGAGACGCATGAGCTGTAAGCCGTTCAGAATGGGGGCCAGTGGGTTACGGAGTTCGTGGGCCAGAATGGCCAAGAACTCGTCCTTCTGTCGGTCCGCCTCCGTCAACTTTTGCTCGGCCTCCCGCAACCTGGTCGAGTCGAAGAAGTAGCACGCCGCCCCATACCGTCCGTTCGGCATGTCAATGCGGTGCAGCTCCCACTCGTAGGCCTCCGTAAGGTCGACGTCGAGACGGGCGTGCACAAAGTTTCGTGAGTAGTACGAGTCGCCGGTAGCCAGCGTGCGCCGAAAGATCTCGATGACATCGGCGGCGACCGGCTCCGTCCATATAAGATGCATGGCCTCATCAAATGGACGCCCGATGACCGGCTGCACATTGGCGAAAGCGCTCTGTTGCGAGCCTTTGTTCATGCTCACAATGCGGAACTCGTCGTCCACGATGTAGATGCCAAAGGGACACCGCTCGACAATAGTCACCAGCGTCTGGTGCGTGCTTTCCTCGTGCTGTTTGCGCGCGGTCACGTCCCGTGTCACGGTCGCGTACCCGGTGACGTTTCCGTTCGCGTCCCGCAGCCTTATAAAGGACCATGAGACCGGGATTAACTGGCCGGTTTGCAAGTGCCGAAAATGGGTGTCTACGACCACCTGCTCCCCACCCTCGGAGTCGGCGATGACACTGAGGATGCGGTCCCGTTCGCTTTCGGGAAAAAAGTCGACCACGCTGATGCTCGCTAACTGGTCGGGTTGCAGCCCGCTTAAAGCCATGCCAGCCCGATTGACATAGATGCCCCGCTGGTCGAGTCCGGCCACGCCGATGAAATCTGGGCTGGCTTCCACCAAGGCGGCAAACCGCTGCCGCTCCTGCTCGATCTGCCTGCGGTCGGTGACGTCCCTGAAGTACACCGTCAGGCCGTCTGGCGAAGGGTAGGCAGTGAGCTCGTACCAGCGTTTAAAATTCGGGTAGTAGGCCGTAAAGGACTCTGCCGTCTGCGTGGCGGCGACCCGACGGTACACGCGCTCGAACTCGCTGCCGGCTGTGCCGGGGAACTCGTCCCACAAGGACTTGCCGATCAGGTCGCCTGGAGTGCGGTTTAAAAAGCGCTCGCCAGCCGTATTGATGTAGGTGATGCACCAATCACGGTCGAGGGCGAAGAAGCCATCGGTGATTGACTCAAGAATCGAGCGAACCTGCGCTTCACTGGCCCGAGTCGCTGTTTCTACCGCCCGTCGCTCAGTGATGTCACGCAGGATTCCCTGCACCCGCCCGTCCGGCAACTGAGTACCTATAATCTCACCGACAAATACTGAGCCGTCCTTGCGGCGGAACCGCCACTCACTGCGCATCACCTGCCCATCGGCACATTGGGCGATTTCCGGTGCGATGCGAGACCATTCATCTGGCTCAAGCACGTCACGGATTGTGCGGGCAAGCACCTCTTCGCGGCTGTACCCCAGGAGCTTGCATGCAGCTGCGTTGACATCCACATAACGCCCGGTGGCGTCCGCCAGAACAATGCCATCTGCTGTGTGCTCAAACAGCACCCGATGGTGCGCTTCACTGGCCCGCAACGCGTCGTGGGCCTCTCGCCGCATCCGTGCCATCTGCTGCTGCGCCGCTACACAGGCTAGCAATTCCCTGGTACTGAACGGTTTCTCCAGGTAGCCGTCAGCCCCTTGTTGCATCTCCTTAACGCGGCTGTCCTCATCGGCACGGGCAGTCATCATGATGACCGGCACGCCGCTCGTGCGGGGGTCGGCACGCAGGGCCGCCAGCAACCCGACGCCGTCGAGCCGTTGCATCATCTCGTTGGTCAGGATCAGGTCCGGCGACTGCTCCAGCGCCGCCGCCAGCGCCGCCTCCCCGTCCGGCACGGCCTCGGTGCGGTAATGCTCGCCAAGCAGACGGGCGATGTACTGCCGCATGTCGGTGTTGTCATCGGCCACCAGCACCAGGGGACGGGCGTCACGCACGGGCAGTAACGACAGGGGTGGCTCGGCTGGACGCGAGTCGGTCGCCCAAGCCGCGATGCGACTCGTTCATCGACAGGTTTGGGCTCGTTGCACTACGCAGCGGCGGGGCGGTCGGTGCTGTGCGGGACGATTGGTAATGCGTGTACCGCATTCGGTGTCTCGGGATAGAAGTCGTGGGACGCCGGCTCGAGCCGCAGTCTGACGTTGTCACCAGCATTGCCCATCGCGAACGAAGCACTTTTCCAGCGGTTGCACCGACCAGCCAAGCTTTACCGCTGCAGAACGCTAGGGCGTAAGGTAAAACAGGGCTTTGTTCCATGATTGCGTAGGTATTGGGCGGTGCATTGCACGAAGTCCACTACCGTTGCGCCCATGCTCACTTCTGCCGCTGCACGATTACATGCCGAGGAGCGTCTCCAATCGCTCGGCAATCTGCTCGACGTCGGGTAATACCGCCTCGAGAAGTACCTCGTGATACGGCATCGGAATATCCAGCGGGGCCAATCGCTGCACGGGCGCATCAAGATGCCAAAAAGCGTGCTGCGCGATTGTGCCGGCAATTTCGGCACCGAAACCAGCGGTCATATTGTCTTCGTGCACGATGAGACACCGCCCGGTGGCGCGCACGGAGTTGAGCACGCCATCGCGATCCCATGGTGCGATGGTGCGAAGGTCGAGCAAATGCACGCGACCTGTAAAATGCGCCGCCGCCTTCACACAGCGATGCACCATCGCGCCCCATGTGACGAGCGTGACGTCGTCGCCTTCAATGACGGTGCGCGCTAGCCCAAACGGTACGACGTACTCGTCACCAGGATAACGCGCGCTGCCATCGCCCGTCATGAGCAGCGAGCGATGTTCGAAGAAGATGGTGGGATTTGCACTACGCATTGCGCTGCGCAACAGGCCCACGGCATCGGCGGCATTCGATGGCATCGCCACCTGCCATCCATACGCGTGCGCAAATCGCACCTCGTCGCTCAAGCTATGCCACGGATCGCCAACGTCTTTCCCAAATCCACCCGGCATGCGCACCACAATTGGCGCGGCGAAGCGATTCGCGGTGCGCCAACGCAACGTGCCACAGTTGTTCAATTGTTCGGTGGCGGGGTCGGCGTACTTCCGAAATTGAATTTCTGCGACTGGCACTAATCCGCTAATGGCCATACCGACTGCGCGACCAATAATGCCTTCTTCGGACAAACTCGTGTCGAAGACGCGTTGCTCGCCAAACTGCTTTTGTAGTCCTTCGGTGACGAGGTGTACGCCGCCCTTCCGGCCCACGTCTTCACCAAACACAACCACCTTCGGATTGACCTGAAGCTCATGGCGCAATGTCCGACGCACCGCCTCGGCGAAGCGCAGGAGATCACCGTTTTCCGAAACAGTATTTGTGCCGCCGAGTGCGGCGCGCTCGGCGCGTGAGAGGCCACCAAACGCTTCGGGGATATTGCTCTCGTTGCTCTCGTACACATGTGTCCCGATGCCCGAAGGGTCAGGTATCGGTCGCGCACGTGCAGCCTCGAGAGCTGTCTGCACATCGCGTTCAACCTCAGCTTCAAGCGCGGTCCACTCGGCGTTCGACAAAAGCGCGGGCACAAGATATTCACGAAGTTTCGGCAGCGGATCACGCGCGGCATCGCGCTCAATGTCACTCGACGAGCGATACCCTTTTTGGTTGTCGGGACCAGAGTGGCTTGATAGTCGCGGTACTCTTAGGCGAACGAGTGCTGGCCCGTTGCCAGCGCGAACATACATCACCGCCTCCGCGAGCAGCCCTGAGGCTTCGTGCGGATTTGTGCCGTCGCCGTTTGTAACTCGCAGATCGGTGAACGCCGCGAGATTGGTCGCGATGTTTCCTCCCGGCGTTTGCATGTCGCCCTTGACGGAAATGCCGAGGTCATTGTCTTCGATATAAAACAAGACTGGCAATTTGAGCGTGGTGGCGATGGTGAGCGCTGACCAGAAGCCGCTCGTGGCCACCGACGCATCGCCTCCGCATGCCACGGCGATGCTGCCCGCGTAGGTGGCGTCGCTCAGTGTGTCGTGATGGTAGCGAATGGACTGTGCCCATCCGACCGCTGGCGTGTACTGCGCGCCTACATCACCCGCCATTGGTAAAACAATCGGCCCGTTCGCATTTGGCAGATTGTACACGACGCCGATATCACGTCCGTCGCTGAAGCCTCCAGCGCGTCCGAGCGGACTGCCGAAGGCATCGTCGAGCGGAACGCCGAGGGCAAGCAGCAGTGGCCGCGAGCGATAATAAGCGCCCGCTGCATCGTGGCGGTGCGCAATGAGCGAACCAAGTATGATTTGTGCGACGTCGTGACCGCGTGCAGAAAATTGATAGAGCACCACATGCTCTTTCGGCACCGAGGCACGATTGCGATTGGTTCCTTCTTCTATGTCATCGAGTTGACGAGACACCAGCGTGCAGTAGGCAATACGGCGCCAATCAAACTCTGCGCGCGGGGTAAGAACAGACGCCGCAGTGCCTTTGGCGGAGCGAACGGGTACAGTGATCGGCTTGGTTGGCATGATGGCCGAAATGTGGGCCACCGTTGCATGGAACGGGAGAGCCACCCCCCGACACTGTTCGATGAATGCTGTTCACCGAACAGTGTGTGCATGTCAAGCGGCGCTAGTGTGCTGCGTCGCTCATCGCATTTTGCCGATCGCGAAGGTCGCGCACTTTGTCGTGCGCCGTTTTGACGTCGCCGGATTGACGTGCAATCATGGGACGCAGATCCGCAGGCAGCGCTTCATTTAAAGCATCGGTAAATGCCTTTTTGGCAAAATCTTCGCCGCGCTCGCACTCGTTGAGAATGGCTTTGTCATCATTGCCGGACACGGCGGTCTTGATATTCATCCACCCACGATGCGCGACAGCTGCGACATGTCCCATATCGGCTGGCTTTCCACCAAGCCCTGTAACTTTTACTTCAAGTTCGTGAGCAAAGGTTGCGCGTTGAGACGCCATCTCGGAAAAGAATTGCTTGAGGTCGGCACTTTTTGAGCCTTCGGCGGCGGTGGTGAAACCCTTTTCACCGTCACGACATGTCTCGATCAAACCATTCAGTACGGAAACGGTTTCGTTGTTGTTGTCAGTAGCCATCGTATGTTCTCCGTTAGTGATTTTGACAGGGACGGCGCGTACGAATCTCGATACAAATGTTGCGCCGTGCGGTATCCTTATGCATGCCTTATGCCTTCCTCTCCGTTGAGGTCGCTGATGGCGTGATGATTATCACGCTCAATCGACCTGATGTACTCAACAGCTTTACGCTTGCGATGGCGCGCGAACTTCAGCTGGCGTTGCTTACGGCGAAGCAGAGCGACGACGTACGTGCAATCCTGCTAACCGGCGCTGGGCGCGGCTTTTGTGCGGGGCAGGATCTCGCGGAGGCGTTGCCGACGGAAAACGGTCCAATGCCTGATATTGGCGAGATTGTAAAGGCCAGTTATAACCCCATCATTCGCGCGATTCGCACACTGGAAAAGCCGGTGATTTGTGCGGTGAATGGTGTAGCCGCGGGTGCCGGCGCGAACCTTGCTTTCGCGTGCGACATCACGATTGCCGCCGAAGAAGCGTCGTTTGTTGAGAGTTTCGCCAAGCTCGGACTTATTCCGGATACCAGCGGTACGTTTTTCGTACCGCGCCTTGTTGGTTTGCAACGCGCGACCGGCATGTTTTTTCTGGCAGAAAAGATTCCTGCGATAAAGGCGAAAGAATGGGGTCTCATTTGGGACGTTGTGCCGCTCGCCATCTTGCATGAAACGGCACTGCAAATGGCGAAGTCGCTGGCCACGCAAGCAACGCGCGGATTTGGCTTGACCAAGCGTGCGCTGAATGCCTCGTTCGCCAATGGTCTCGACGCACAACTCGACGTGGAAGCGCAAGCCATGCACGAAGCCGGAAAAACGGCAGATTATGAAGAAGGTGTTCGTGCTTTTCTTGAAAAACGCAAGCCGGTGTATCGCGGACAATGACGGCACTCGATGCTACGTCGGTGATCGGTGTTGTTGGCGCGGGCGCGATGGGCGCAGGCATTGCGCAGGTCGCCGCGATGCATGGACATCGTGTGGTGCTGGCTGATGCGGTGACTGCGTCATTAGCACGCGCGCGTGACGCGCACCTCAAGGCGATGGCGCGTGAGGTGGACAAAGGACGTTTGACGCGCGCGGATGCGGATGCGGTTTTGGCGCGCTTCACGTACGTCGAAGGCGTGAGCACCGATCAATTATCGGTGTTTGCCGAGTGCGGCATGGTGATGGAAGCAATCGTCGAGCAGCTCTCGGCGAAACAGAGTTTATTCGCGGTGCTGGAATCGGTGATTACGTCTGACACGATCCTAGCTTCGAACACCTCGTCACTGTCCATCGCGGCCTTAGGCGGCGCCTGCACGCATGCAGCGCGGGTGCTCGGCGTGCACTTTTTCAATCCCGCACCCGTCATGGCGTTGGTGGAAATTGTACCGGCGATTACGACGTCAGCGGACGTCACCGCACGTGTGCGTGCGCTCATTGATGGATGGGGAAAAACCACAGTGCTCGCAGCCGACACACCGGGATTTATTGTGAATCGTATTGCTCGACCGTTTTACGGGGAAGCGATGCGTATCATGGAAGAGGGGATCGCTGACTGTGCAACGATCGATTGGGCGATGCGTGAGCTCGGTGGATTTCGCATGGGACCTTTTGAATTGACTGATTTCATTGGGCACGACGTCAATTTTGCGGTGACGCG